>JAQGLQ010000431.1 GCA_028292785.1 Noviherbaspirillum sp.
ATCGCGGCGGGCATGCTGCTCTTCATGCTTTTCTCCGCCGGTTTGTCGTGGCTGCGCCAATATCTCGTTCTGCATACCGGCAACCGGATCGATGCAGTGCTGGGGTCGTCCGTCTTTGACCGTTTGTTCAAACTGCCGCCCGCGTATTTCCAGCATCGGCCTACGGGTGTCATCGCTGCACGCTTGCAAGGCGTGGAAACCATCCGTGAATTCATCACCAGCGCTGCGATCACGCTCATCCTCGATTTCCCGTTCCTGCTGGTCTTTGTTGCGGTGATGTTTTACTACAGCGTCACGCTGACATTGATCGTGCTTGCGGTTCTGTTCGTCATCGTGGCCATGAGCCTGGCGGTTGCGCCTGTATTCCAGACGCGGCTGCAAGAACAATTTCAGCGCGGCGCCCGCAATCAAGCCTTCCTGACCGAGTATGTGGCGGGCCTGGAAACAGTGAAATCGCTGCAACTGGAACCCCAGTTAAACAGTAAATACAGCGGGTATCTGGCCAGTTATCTGCAAGCGGGCTTTGCCACCAAACAGCTCGCCAACACCTACAACACGACCTCCAACTTGCTGGAGCAGCTGATGAGCTTGCTGATCCTCGGCACCGGCGCATATACCGTCATGCACAGCAAGGAATTCACCATCGGCATGCTGGTGGCATTTCAGATGTTTTCGGGGCGCCTGTCGCAGCCAATGCTGCGCCTGGTCGGCTTGTGGCAGCAATTCCAGCAAGCGAGCCTGTCGGTAGCCCGGCTCGGCGACGTGATGAATGCGCCGGTCGAACCGTATTCGGTGGTCCCGGCGCGCGACGCCGTGCGCAAGGGAGAAATCCGTATCGATGGCATCGCGTTTCGTTATAGCGAGCATCTACCGCCTGTCTACGAAAATCTTTCGCTGACTATTCAACCGGGCCAGTCGATTGCGATCATGGGCTCGTCGGGCTGCGGCAAGAGCACGCTGGCAAAACTGTTGCAAGGCTTTTACCAGCCGACCGCTGGCCGCATCCTGATCGACGGCATCGATATCCGCTATTTATCCGCAAACGAACTCAGAAGCCACTTCGGCGTGGTGCCGCAGGAAACCACGCTGTTCTCCGGCACGATCTATGACAACCTGCAGATGGCCAATCCCGATGCCACGTTCGAGCAAATCACGGCAGCCTGCAAGATGGCGAAAATCCACAGCGTGATCGAGGCGCTGCCACAAGGCTATCAAAGCGAAATCGGCGAACGCGGCGCCGGCCTGTCCGGCGGTCAGAAGCAGCGCATCGCCATTGCGCGTGCTTTGTTAAAACGCCCGAATGTCCTGATCTTCGACGAAGCCGTCAGCGCGCTCGACCGCCCGACCGCCGAGCAGCTCGCGCACACCATGAATGCCTTGAAGGGCAAGGCGACGATGCTCTTCATCACGCACGGCTTGCCGAAGGGTTTGCATGTCGATGCGATCTACCGCCTCGGCCCGCAAGGAGCGCAACGGGTCGCGCTTGCCCCATCTTCTCAGTCTGCCGCCACGGCCGGTTCGCTCCATGCCCACGCCCGTCATTCAGGATAAACAGGACACATCAGATGACGATGCCCCAATCCGCCATCGCCAGTCAATCGCCTTCCGCGTCATCCACGCCGGCGATCAATGCCAGGATCATCCCGTTGCGCCTGCCCGGCCGCTGGCATGACCCGCTCAAGCTGATCGGAGAGCAAGCACCCGGCGAAACCGGCCGCATCGTGCTGTGGTCCGTCTCCTTGCTGGTGCTGGCATCGATCTTCTGGGCTGCCCTCGGCCAGCTCGACATCATCGCCAGCGCCGAAGGAAAACTGGCCACGCAAACCCTCGTGAAAATCGTGCAGCCGGCTGAAGGCGGGGTGATCAAACAACTGCTGGTCAACGAAGGCGATACCGTGAAAGCCGGACAGGTATTGGCGCGGCTCGACGCCACACTAGCCGGCGCCGACAAAGCCGGCATCAGCAGCGAGCTGGCGATTCAACAAATGCAGTCACGCCGCATCCACGCGGAACTGAGCGATCAGCCGATGATGCCCAAGGCAGGTGACGCTCCGATGCTATATGCGCAAGTGCAGAGCCAGTATGCGGCACGCCGCCAAGCGTATATGGATAGCCTTGACCATGAAAAGGCGCTGCTGGCTAAAGCCGAACATGAAAAAAGAAGCGCCGCCGAAATCCTCCACAAGCTCGAACAGACTTTACCCACCTACAGGCGCTCGGCGGATGCGTACGGCCGGCTGGAAAAGGAGGGCTTTGTCGGCAATCTGATGGCAGCGGAAAAGCAGCGCGAGGCCCTCGAAAAGGCCAAGGACCTCGACGCCCAGCACGCGACCGTGGCGGCGTTGAACGCGACCATCGCCGCCCAGCGCAAGAGAATCAGCCAGCTGCAAAGCAGCTACAAGAGCGAACTGCAGAAGGAACTGGCGGACGTGCAAGCCAGGATCGCGCAACTGCAGCCGAATCTCGACAAGACGCTTTACAAGGAAGGATTGATGGAACTGCGCGCGCCGCAAGACGGCGTAATCAAGGATCTCGCCACCACCACGCAAGGAGCGGTGGTGCAGCCGGGCAGCGTCGTCATGACCCTGGTGCCGAAAGGCGAGCAGTTGTATGCCGATGTGCATATCAGGAACGAGGACGTGGGCTTCGTGCAGGTCGGGCAATCCGCGCAAGTCAAGCTCGCCGCCTATCCGTTTCAGCGGCATGGCATGTTGAGCGGGAAGGTGATTCATCTTAGCGCCGATGCCACCGAAGCGCCCGGGGCCGGCATGGCATCGGGCGCAGCGGAGAGCGGGCCGGCACCCGTCACCGCGATTTACAAGGCTCGTATTCGGCTCGATGCGCAAGTGTTGAACGACGCGCAGGGTAACGACCTTCTTCTCACGCCCGGCATGCAAGTAGTGGCGGAAGTCAATCAGGGCAAGCGCACGGTGCTGGAGTATCTCCTGTCGCCAGTGCAGAAGGCGGTCAAGGAAGCGGGAAGAGAGCGATGACCAATCGATGTCGTAGTTATACAGAGGACTTGGGATTTCGAATGGAGGACGGAATGAAAAATACATCTGTATTGATCCAATTAGTAGCCAATGACACGGAGCGCGACTCTTTGTCCTATGCGATCGGGTCTCCGATAAAAGGCCTTGCATCATGACCGGTACGCCACTAGATCTCACACCCTTCGGTATGGTGCTAAAAGGTATCGGTCTTCTGTACTGGCTATTGGTCATCGGAGTAATCGCCTTAGTACTCGTAAAAGTGCGCGGATGGTTTACAAGGGTATTGGCAGTAGCCGCGGTTATCACAATCATGGTGGGACCCGTAGCACGGGACGTGATTCAGAAACAACGCCAACAACAGCGAGCAAAGGCGAAGCTGGATGCGGCGATGGCGCATTTCAACATGCGTTGCAAAAGTGCAGGCGTGAAGATTTTCAGCACAGCAGACGATGTTACGGGAATTCTTCTCATGAAAATAAGGCCTGCAGAAATGAATTATTCGGATCAATTCAAGCTTGACGATCCTTATGGTCGGCACTGCGGCGGGAAAGACTGTATTGAATCGTATTTGTTTGACGACAGGATGGTTCCGGTTAGTTCGGAACCCTATGCATCACTTCGTCCTAAGAACGCCAGGCTCTACGACTACGTTGATGTTATCGACGAAACAACCAGTCAGCGATTCCGATACACCCAGGACGGTCCATACGCGCCACTAAAGAGGACGATAACTTCAGAAAACCCACCGCGCTACGGAGTGACCTGGGAAGACATTTCCACACCAGAAGACCGGCAA
>JAQGLQ010000128.1 GCA_028292785.1 Noviherbaspirillum sp.
GATGCAGTAAAAGCGAAAGTGGACCGGATGTGGCAAGAGCTGGGGCTTTGAACCATCCATCTGTTTCACCCTCAACTTGCAATCAGCCGACGCAGAGGAGCGGGTTTGCTGGTAAAATTTCAAGCGGCGGGCCCCTGCGCATTGTGGCATGGCCAACCTGGTCAGGTCGGGAACGAAGCAGCCACAGCTATTTCCCGCAAGTGCCGTAGACAAGGCTCGCCTTTATCTTCCTGTCATCTCCCTCGTCTCAACTTCCTCAACTTCCTCGGATCAAACGGGCCACGCGCGTTCCAGCACGCTGTCCTGGAAAGCTTTCGCACCGAGCGTCCCATAGACCCTGCCGGATTCCGCATCGGTACGGCTCGAAAGGAAGGCGCCGGCCACCGCGCCGGGAGCGTGCCTGAGCAGCAGGCTGCCTTGCACGGCAAGTACGAGTCGCTGCACGAAACGGCGTGCGAGCAGTTCGCGCTGTGCGGGCGGAGTGCTCATGTCCCGCCGCAACGTTTCGATCATTGCGCCAAGTTCCGGTTGCCCGGCGGCAGCCTCTGTCAGACCGTTCAGCAACTCCGCGAATGCCTCCGGCTCGCGCTCTATGGCCCGCAGCACATCGAGGCACATCACATTGCCTGATCCTTCCCAGATGGAATTGACCGGGGCTTCGCGATACATCCTCGGCATCGGCGTGTTTTCGACATAGCCGTTGCCGCCCCAGATTTCCATGCATTCTCCGGTGAATTCGATGGTGCGCTTGCATATCCAGAATTTCGCGGCCGGAGTCACGATGCGGCGCCAGACGCGCTCGACAGGATCGTCCGGGGCATCGAAGGCGCGCGCAAGCCGGAGCATCAGCACGGTCGCCGCTTCGCTTTCGAGCGCGAGATCGCACAGGACATTGCGCATCAGGCCATGTTCCGCGAGACGACGCCCGAATGCCATGCGGTGCCGCGCATGATGCATGCTCTGCACCAAGGCATGACGCATGATTGCGGCACTGCCGATGACGCAGTCGAGCCGGGTGTGATTGGCCATCTCGATAATCGTGGGAATGCCGCGTCCTTCATCGCCGACCATGACACCGTAGGCATCCTGGAATTCGACTTCGCTGCTGGAATTCGAACGGTTGCCGAGCTTGTCCTTCAGCCGCTGTATCCGTACGGCGTTCCTGCAGCCGTCGGGCCGCCAGCGCGGCACGAAAAAGCAGGACAGGCCGGCATCGGTGCGCGCCAGCACCATGTGCGCATCGCACATCGGCGCGGAGAAAAACCATTTGTGTCCGGTCAGCGCATATTGCGCGCCGCGTCCCGCGCCAACGATGGGCCGCGCGACCGTCGTGTTGGAACGTACGTCGGAGCCGCCCTGCTTTTCCGTCATCCCCATGCCGATCAGCACCGAATGTTTCCGTTCGATCGGCAGGTCGCTCGGATCGTGATCGCAGGAAAAAAGTCGGGATGCGAGCAAGGAGAACAAGGCCGGTTCCTGGCGCAATACCGGCACCGAGGCGAAGGTCATGGTGGTCGGGCACAGCGATCCGGCCTCGACCTGGCCATGCATATAGTAAGCGGCGGCGCGGGCCGCGTGGGCGCCGGGCTTCGGCTGCATCCAGGGCAGGGCATGCAAGCCCTCGCGGCGTAACAGGCCGAGCAGCGCATGCCAGCTCGGATGAAATTCCACGGTATCGATCCGGTTGCCGAAACGGTCATGCGTCAGCAACTCGGGCGGATGGCGGTTCGCCAAGTCGCCGAGCCGCAGCACTTCCTCGCTGCCGAGTTCGGCGCCCAGCCGGGCAAGATGCGGTTCGTGCCAGCCCGCCTGTTCGCGCCTGATTCCTTCCGTCAGCGCAATGTCCGTTGTGAAAATATTATAGTTTTGCAGATTGGGCGCCTGATTGGCGACTTCATGTGTCGACCATTCCATCATGGGACTCCTTTGGTTGAGCCGCTCCGGGTTTCGAGTCTATAACTTCCGGCATGTCGGGTAAAATGCGCGTTGTGCCGCCTTCACCCAAACTCACGCATCGTTATGTCCTATCAAGTCCTTGCCCGTAAATATCGCCCGAAAAGCTTCGAGAGCCTCGTCGGGCAAGAGCACGTGGTGCGGGCTCTGACTCATGCACTGGAGCAAAAGCGGCTGCATCATGCTTATCTTTTCACCGGCACGCGGGGCGTCGGCAAGACGACGCTATCGCGCATTCTTGCAAAATCGTTCAATTGCCAGGGACCCGACGGAAACGGCGACATCACCGCAACGCCGTGCGGCGTATGCGACGCATGCACCGCGATCGATGCAGGGCGTTTCGTCGATTACATCGAAATGGATGCCGCGTCCAACCGCGGCGTCGACGAGATGGCGCAGTTGCTCGAGCAGGCCGTGTATGCACCCTCGAATGCGCGCTTCAAGGTCTACATGATCGACGAAGTCCACATGCTCACCAACCACGCCTTCAACTCGATGCTGAAGACGCTGGAAGAGCCGCCGGAACACGTCAAATTCATTCTCGCCACCACCGATCCGCAAAAGATACCGGTCACGGTGCTGTCGCGCTGCCTGCAGTTCAATCTCAAGCAGATGCCGCCGGGCCATATCGTCGGCCATCTCGAAAACATCCTCGGACAGGAACAGATCGCCTTTGATCCGCCGGCCTTGCGCCTGCTCGCGCACGGAGCGCATGGTTCGATGCGCGACGCCCTGTCATTGACGGATCAGGCGATCGCCTATGCGGCCGGCAAGGTGACGCTCGAAGCGGTGCAGGGCATGCTGGGCGCGCTGGACCAGTCCTATCTGGTCCGCGTGCTCGATGCGCTGGCCGCCAAGGATGGCTCGGCCCTGCTCGCGGTGGCGGATGAAATGGCGGCGCGCAGCTTGTCCTATAACGTCGCGCTGCAGGATCTCGGCTCGCTGCTGCATCGTATCGCCCTGGCGCAAACCGTGCCGGCCGCGCTGCCCGACGATGTGCCCGAACGCGACGCGATTCTGCGTCTCGCAAGCTCGTTCGATGCGGAAGAAATCCAGCTGTTCTACCAGATCGTCGTGCACGGCCGCAATGAACTGGGCCTGGCGCCCGACGAATACGCGGGATTCTCGATGACGCTGCTGCGCATGCTGGCATTCAGGCCCGGCATCGGCGCAGCCGAAGCAAAGCCGGCAGCGCCGGCGGTTGCGCCGGCAAGACTGCAGGCCGCGCCTCAGGCCATGACCGCGAGTGTGCCTGCCGGTCGTTCCGGCGTGAGCCCGGCGCGCGCAGCGCTGGCGGCGGCGCGCAATGGCGGCAAGCCTCCGGCAGCCTTGCCGATCCCTCCCGCGCCGCCTTGGGACGACGAAGCTCCCGTGACGGATTCGCCCCCGGCGCCCGCTCAAAAAAAAACTGAACCGCGCCGAGCGGAAGTAGTCCAGAAGCAGGATGCGCTGGTGGCTGCGGCCGACGATTTCGATACACCGGCGCAGTCGCCCGTGCAGGAAATGCGGCCGGTCGTCTTGCAGGCCGTCCCATCGCTGAACTGGGATGGCAACTGGCCGGCGCTGGCGGCGGCGCTGCCGGTGCGGGGCGTCGCGCAGCAGCTGGCGCTGCAAAGCGAATTGATCCTGTGCGAAGCAGGCGACCCCGTGACCGAATTCCACTTGCGCATACCGCTGGACACCTTGCGCTCGGCGGGCAGCGTCGACAAGCTTGCCGCCGCATTGTCCGACCACTTCGGCAAGACCGTGCGCGTCAAGACCGAGATCGGCGCAGTGGAACAAACCGCAAACGCTCATGCGCGGGCGGACCGCGAGGCGCGCCAGCGCGAGGCGGAAGAAAGCGTGAGCCGCGATCCGTTCGTGCAATCGTTGATGCGCGAATTCGGCGCGACGATCGTGCCCGGATCCATCAAACCCGTTTGACCAACCGATTAGGAGAATCATCATGATGAAGGGCCAACTGGCAGGGCTGATGAAACAGGCCCAGGCAATGCAGGACAACATGAAGAAGATGCAGGACGAACTGGCCGCCATT
>JAQGLQ010000498.1 GCA_028292785.1 Noviherbaspirillum sp.
CTCGGCAACGGTCATTGCTTTCGCGATCAGGTCCTGGAAGTCTGCCCGGAAATGTCACGTTTCTCCACCACCGGCGATGGGATCGCGCGTACTTTCGAAGGTTCCTCGCTCGAAACGATCCGTCACATGGTCGCTTCCGGCATCGGCATCACCGTGCTGCCGCAGGCATCGGTACGGGACATGGAAACGAACGACGGCATGTTGCGCTATGTGCCTTTCACCGAGCCGGCGCCGTCGCGCCGCGTCGTGATTGCATGGCGCAAGAGCTTCACGCGCCGGGCCGCGGTCGAAGCGGTGCGCCAGGCGGTGCTTTCTTCCAATCTGCAGGGCGTGGCCATGCTGAGCGAAGCGCAGACGGCGGAAGGCTGAGCGCCTTTCTCTTTCCATTCCGGAAAGTGCGTCCTGCGCGTCTTATTACTCATAATGCATAATCCGCCTTTCGCGATCCGTAGCATCTGAAGCAGCAGACATGAAGCGCCTGGCCCTCTATATCAAACTCGTCCGTCTCGACAAACCGATCGGCATCCTGCTGCTGCTATGGCCGACTCTGGCCGCCCTGTGGTTCGCGGCGGACGGCAAGCCGCACTGGAGCCTGGTCGTCATCTTTACGCTCGGCACCGTGCTGATGCGTTCGGCCGGCTGCGCGATCAACGATTACGCGGACCGCGATTTCGATCGGCATGTCAAACGCACCGCCGAGCGTCCGCTGACCAGCGGCAAGATCGCCGGCTGGGAAGCGGTGATGGCGGCGGCCGTACTGGCGCTCGTTTCTTACGCGCTGATCCTTCCGCTCAATACCCTGACCAAGCTGCTGTCGGTCGCGGCCGTGCTGATCGCGGCCAGCTATCCGTACTTCAAGCGCTTCTTCGCGATACCGCAAGCCTATCTCGGCATCGCGTTCGGATTCGGCATCCCCATGGCTTATGCCGCTGTCCAAAACACGGTGCCGCCGGAAGCGTGGTTGCTATTGATCGGGAATATATTCTGGGCGATCGCCTACGACACCGAATATGCGATGGTGGACCGCGACGACGATCTCAGGATCGGCATCCGTACATCCGCCATCACCTTCGGCCGCCTCGACGTGGCGGCGGTGATGCTCTGCTATGGCGTGTCCCTGGCCATCATGTTCGCGGTCGGGTGGCAGCATGGCCTGCGCAGCTGGTTCATCGGGGGACTGACGGTCGCGGCGGGTTGCGCGCTTTATCACTACAGGCTGATCCGTGAGCGCGACCGCAAAGGCTGCTTCACCGCGTTCCTGCATAACAACTGGCTGGGCGCCGCGATATTCGCGGGAATCGCGATCGATTATCTGGTGCGCTGAGCTGTCGCCGCGTTGACTTTTTGACAGACCCCGTTTGACCCCGCGCAAAGTGGTGGATCGATCCTTGCATACACTCAACGTCAGACTTTCACTCACTTTGACGGGACACGCCATGAATACCGAACAGCCGACCTCGCAGTCAACATCACAGGCAACATCGTCCGAAGGACGCGACAAGCTGGTCAACGATCTGAAGACCGTCATCAAGGATGCCGAAGAGCTCCTGCGCAGCACCGGTCAGCAGATGGATTCAACCATTCAATCCGCACGCGCCCGATTCGAATCGACCCTGCAGAATGCCAAGACCAGCCTGGGCGGCGCGCAAGGCAAGCTCGCGGATCAAGGCAAGGATGCGATGGAGGTAACGCAAAAGTATGTCCAGGAAAATCCGTGGCAGTCGGTCGGCATCGGTGCGGTCGCCGGTGTGCTCATCGGCATCCTGTTGTCGCGCAAGTAGGAACTGTTCTCCCGGCCTCGCCTGACCTGGATCGTCAGTCGCGGCCGAATTCCTCTCCAAGCTGCCTGCCGCGTTCCGCCGCCGCTTTCATTGCCCGCACCAGCGCATCCTTCACTCCGCTCTCGTCCATGCTGGTCAGGGCGGCGTAAGTGGTGCCGCCTTTCGACGTCACCCGCTCGCGCAGCACCGATACCGGCTCGGCGGATTGCGCCGCCAGCTCGGCCGCGCCGGCAAAGGTGGCGATGGCAAGCCGGGTGCCCTGCTCCACGCTCAACCCCAGTTCCTGCGCCGCCTGCTGCATCGCCTCGATGAAATAGAAGACATATGCCGGCCCGCTTCCCGAGATTGCCGTCACCGGGTCGATCAGCGATTCGTCGTCGAGCCAGACGGTGGCGCCCACGGCGCGCATGATGGCATCCGCGCTTTCGCGCTGTTCCGTCGACACGCCGGCCATGGCAACCATGCCGGTGATTCCCTTGCCGACCAGCGCCGGCGTATTCGGCATGGTACGCACGATGGCGCGATGCCCGTTCATCCAGCGCGACAGGTCGACCGCGCGAACGCCGGCGGCGATCGACAGCACCAGTTGCGTGGACACATGCGGCTGCAGTTGCGCGACCACTTGCTTCATCTGCTGCGGCTTCACGGCGAGCACGATCACGTCGCTTTGCGCGACTTCCTGCCCGATCTGCGGCGATGTCTTCACGCCGAACTGCTGCGTCAGCTTTTGCAATGCATCCGCGTTGATGTCGACCACATGGATATTCGCGCCCGCGGTGAGCTTGTCCGCCAGCCCCCCGATCAGGGCAGTCGCCATGTTGCCGCCGCCAATGAAGCTGATCCTTAAATTATTTTGCATAGTCTCGTTGTCCAAAAATTGCGGTTCCTATCCTGACTATCGTGGCGCCCTCGGCGATCGCCGCCGTCATGTCGGCCGACATGCCCATCGACAGGGTATCGAGCGCAAGCCCCTGCGCGCGCAGGCGTTCGAACAGTTCACGCAGCCGCCTGAACGATGCCCGCTGCCGTTCGACATCGACAACCGGTTCGGGTATGGCCATCAGTCCGCGCAGCGTCAGGCGGGGCATGGCGGCGACTTTGTGCGCAAGCGCTTCGGCCTCATCGACCGTTGCGCCGCTCTTGCTGTTTTCATCACTGATATTGACCTGAATGCAGACATTGAGCGGCGGCATGCCGGCGGGCCGCTGGTCTGACAGGCGCTGGGCGATTTTCTCGCGTTCCAGCGAATGCACCCAGTCGAAATTTTCGGCGATCGGCCGCGTCTTATTGCTCTGGATCGGCCCGATGAAATGCCATTCGAGCAACGGATCGGCATGCATCGTGCGCAGCGCGGCCATCTTGTCGAGGGCTTCCTGCAGATAATTTTCGCCGAAAGCGCGTTGTCCGGCCTGCGCCGCTTCGAGGACTTCTTCGGGACCGAAGGTCTTCGATACGGCCAGAAGGTGGATTTCCTGCTCGTTTCGCGACACAGCGCTTGCCGCGCCGGCGATACGCTCCCGCACGGCTTGCAAGTTCTGAGCTATTGAGGACATAATCGATTTACCTACGGCAATATTTGCCGCCTTCGCCTTGCCAAATACTTATCTCACGGCGCCACTGGATCTGCGTGGCGTTTTTGTCATTCAGGGAATTATAAATGGACATCTCCGAACTCCTCGCCTTTTCGGTCAAGAACAAGGCGTCCGACCTGCATCTGTCGGCCGGCTTGCCGCCGATGATTCGCGTGCACGGCGATGTACGCCGCATCAATCTGCCGCCGCTGGAGCACAGCGATGTGCACGGCATGATCTATGACATCATGAACGACGGTCAGCGCAAGCATTACGAGGAAGTGCTGGAGTGCGATTTTTCCTTCGCCATTCCCGGACTGGCGCGCTTTCGCGTCAATGCATTCAACCAGGATCGCGGCGCGGCGGCGGTGCTGCGCACGATTCCATCGAAGGTGCTGACGCTGGAACAACTGAGTACGCCCAAGATCTTCGCCGACCTGGCGTTGCGCCCTCGCGGGCTGGTACTGGTCACCGGGCCGACCGGTTCGGGCAAATCGACCACGCTGGCGGCGATAATCAACCACCTGAACGAAACCGAATACGCCCACATCCTGACCGTCGAAGATCCGATCGAATTCGTGCACGAGTCGAAGAAGTGCCTGATCAACCAGCGCGAAGTCGGACCGCACACCATGTCATTCAATAACGCCTTGCGTTCGGCGCTGCGGGAAGACCCCGACGCCATCCTGGTGGGCGAACTGCGCGACCTGGAAACCATCCGCCTCGCGCTGACCGCGGCCGAAACCGGCCACCTCGTCTTCGGCACGCTGCACACATCGTCGGCCGCCAAGACCATCGACCGTATCGTCGACGTGTTTCCGGCGGAAGAAAAGGAGATGGTGCGCGCCATGCTGTCGGAATCGCTGCAAGCCGTCATTTCGCAGACCCTGCTCAAGACCAAGGATGGCACGGGCCGCGTCGCCGCGCATGAAATCATGCTCGGCACGCCGGCCATCCGCAATCTGATCCGCGAAGCGAAGATCGCGCAGATGTATTCTGCCATCCAGACCGGCAGCAACGTCGGCATGCAGACGCTGGACCAGAACCTCACGGACCTGGTCCGCCGCAATGTCATTTCGGCCGCGACCGCGCGCGCCGCCGCCAAGACACCCGAGAATTTCCCCGGCTAACGCTATTTTGCGCAAGGACACGACATGGAACGCGATCAGGCTACCAAATTCATGCATGACCTGCTGCGGCTGATGCTGAGCAAGAAAGGCTCCGACCTCTTCATCACTGCCGATTTTCCGCCCGCATTCACGATCGACGGCAAGATGACGCCGGTGTCGAATCAGCCGCTGACCGCCAGCCACACCGTCGAACTCGCGCGCGCCATCATGAACGACAAGCAGGCGGCGGAATTCGAAGCGCCCAAGGAATGCTATTTCGCCATCAGCCCGGGCGCCCTCGGGCGCTTCCGCGTTTCAGCTTTCGTGCAGCAAGCCAAGGTCGGCATGGTGCTGCGGACCATCACCACCACCATTCCGCGACTCGAGGACCTCGGCGTGCCCGAAGTGCTGAAGGAGGTCGTGATGACCAAGCGCGGGCTGGTGATCATGGTCGGCGCGACCGGGTCGGGCA
>JAQGLQ010000500.1 GCA_028292785.1 Noviherbaspirillum sp.
TCAGTTGCACCGAATACTCAGAAGCGCCAAGCGCCGTGGCCCGGATACATTCGCCGGCGGGCAGCAATGCGAACGGAAATGCGCCCGCCTCCATCTTCGAGCGGATGGCAGCGCCGAAATGCAGGCCCATGTCGCCGAAGCTGCGGCTTTCATTCTGGTAGACGTATTCGCCAACGCCGCCGGAAAACATGACGCCGTCGATCTTGCCGAGGTCGGGCAGCGGGTCGGTAAGACGCAGCTGTTCGACATTCTCGGGCGCGGCATCCGAGCCGAGCAGGCTGACCAGCGCGTCGGCCATCCACTGCGCGATCTTGCGCAGCTGTTCCACTTCGACCTGGTCGCCGACCTTCCAGTCGAAACCGGCCTGGCGCGCGAGATAGCGGCCGGCGGGATCGAGTCTGGTCAGTTTCCGGTCCTGGTCCACCACCAGCAGCCGGCCGCCGAGGTGGACCGCGGCGGTGGCGAGCACCTTGCCTTTTTCGACGATAGCGAGTTTGGTGGTGCCGCCGCCGATATCGATGTTGAGAATGCGCTTGCCGCTGTCGCGCGACACGCGCGCGGCCCCGGAACCGTAGGCCGCCAGCATGGATTCCATATGATGGCCGGCGGTCGCGCAAACGAATTCGCCGCCCTGATCCGCGAGGATGGCCGCGATGCCTTCGGCATTTTCGCGCCGCAAGGCTTCGCCGGTGAGGATCACCGCGCCGGTATCGATATTGTCCGGATGTAGATTGGCGGCGGCGTAGGCGTCGTCGATGATCTTGCCCAGCCCCGCTTCATCGATCCGCGTTTCGCTCTGATAGGGCGTGAGCGCGACGGGCGAGTGGAACAGCGTTTCGCGCGAAACCACGAAGTAACGGCTCGACAGGTCCTCGCCCATGCGGCGCAGCTTGACGCGCGAGAACACCACCTGGGTTCCCGACGAACCGATGTCGATGCCGACGCTCGTCAGCGACACATTGTCCTGTAGCCAGATCGGATTTTCCTCGAGCGGACCGCTCGACTCGAAATCGTCATGATCATGGTCGTGGTCGGAATCCTCGGCATGGATGTGATTGAAATCCGCGCCGTACTGGTGGTCATAGACCGTGTGTCCCGTCTTCGGCTTGATATCGTCGTCGTTGTTTGACATCGTAGGTGGCTGGTGTGATTGATTAAATGCGTATGACTTCAGGGAAGCGGTACGCGATCCTGCGGCGATCGCAGGTTTCGTGCGCGGCTACCCAAGCCCACGCGACTGCCGGGCTCCTTCCCCTGGCAGGGGCGAACCGTCCTTCAAGCACGTCTCCGCTTCCACCTCCGCCCTGTCAGCGGAGGGTGCTCCCGGATACTTGATTAGGCCGCCTCGCCCGCCGACTCAATAAAACGCGTCGTAATGAATCTGCGCCGGCGGTACCTTTTCCTGCATCAGCATGCGCTGCACCGCCTGTGCCATCGCGGGCGGTCCGGCGAAGTAGATCTCATGCTCGGACAATGCCTTGCCGATGGTTTCCAGCGCCAGGTCGTGCACGAAGCCCACCTTCCCAGCCCAATATCCCGGGTCTTGCGACTCCGGCATGGAAATGATCGGATGGTAAAAAATGCGTTCGCCGAAACCCGGCAGTTCCTGCAGCATGTCCTCGCCGCAGATATCTTCCGGCCGCCGGCCGCCGTAGAAGAAATGCAGCTTGCGCGAGGCCATCGACGGTTCGTTCGCCATGCCGCGCGCGATGGACAGTACCGGCGCCAGGCCGGAGCCGCCAGCGATGCAGACGATATCGCGCGGGGCGTCGGTGCGCAGATAGGCCATGCCGTAAGGGCCGTCGATGCGCAGCCTGGCGCCCGGCTGCACACGCTCGAACAGCGCCGCGGTCCCGGCGCCGCCGGGCACTTTCTTGATCTGGAAATCCCAGCGGCCGTCGCCGCGCGAGATGTTGGACATCGAATAGGCGCGCGGACCGGTGACATCGGGGAAACTCAGGAGCGCATACTGGCCCGGCAGGAAGCTGATGTCCTCGTCGAGCCGGAAGCTGAATTCCTTGAGGTCCGGAGTGAGATTGCGGGTCGCCGTGAGCGTCGCCTCGAACACGCGCGGACGCAATCCGTTGGTGTACTGATCGAGGACGCGCGCCTTGATCCTGCAATCGCTGGTCGGGCGCGACTGGCATCCGAGAATGCGGTTCTTCGCGCGGTCGCGGTCGCTGAGCGCGGGCGCCTCGGGCCAGTTGGATTCGACCGTTCCGCTCAGCAGTTCGACCTTGCAGGTGCCGCATGAACCGACATTGCACTCATAGGGCATGCCCAGCCCGGCGCGCTGGCCGGCGCGCGTAATGGTGTCATCAGGAGCACAGTCGAATGTATTGGGATTGTCGGCGACTTCTATCTTGAACATGTTTTCTCGTCAGCTTGTTTCGGAACTCCGCTTCTGCATGCGGAACATCGTCGGCGGAGTTCGGTTTCTTGAGGGTTGATATTGTGTTGCAACGGGTCAGTAAAATTCGGCGACGGCTTCGGATCGCTGCTCTATCCTTACCGAACGGGTGTGCCGGTAGCCGAGCCGAAGGGAAATCGTGTTGGCTGCTTCGACCACATCGACGGCGAAGGTGGTCAGCGCCTTCTTGTTCAGGCGCTGCGCCGGCCCGGCGATGCTGACCGCGGCCACCACGGCGCCCGAGTAATCGCGGATCGGCGCGGCCACGCTGCACAGGCCGCGTTCGCTTTCCTCATCGTCGATCGCATAGCCGCGATTGCGGATCGCGGCGAAATCCTTTGTCAGACTGCCGGCATGCGCGATCACGTCGCGCGGAATCGCCGGGTCCTTGGTCTTAAGCAGCATCTCGATGGTCTGCCTGCTCTGGAACGCCAGCAGCACCATGCCTTCCGCCGAAGCGAATGCCGAGCGGCGCAGGCCGACGTCCGAGGTCATGCGTATCGATTGGCGGCTCTCCAGCGTATTGGTGTACAGAATGCTGGCGGACTCGAGAATCGTCAGGTGAACGGTTTCGCCGGTCTTTTCCCGCAGGTTCATCAGAATCGGCTTGGCTTCGCTCGAGAAATCCATCTTCCGGCGGACCAGGGAACCCATCTCGAATACCGACAGGCCGAGCTTGTACTTCCCGGTTTCCACGTTCTGCTCGAGCATGCCCGATTCGACGAGCGTGCTGGCGAGACGATGCGCGGTGCTCTTGGCGAGTTTCAGCGACTTCGCCAGTTCGCTGATGCCGATTTCATAGTTTTCGTCGGAAAAACTTTTCAGCAGACGCATTGCATTGGAGACAGAAGAAAGCCGCGCCTTCGGTACGGAACCCCGAGCGGTTTTTTGCGCGGCTCTCTGCGTTGTCGTAGCCATTTTCGGACTCCTATTCCTCTATAGAGAACGAAGTGTAACGCAACCAGTTAAATGAAAACGCTTCATTAGTCTCGTCACATATTCAACTTTGCGCGGCGCGCGAAAGCCGCAGCGCGAGGCCGAAACTGGAGAGCAAAATCGCGATCAGCGCGACGCTCAACAGCATGCCGGCGCCTTCCAGCATGGCGGAGAATGCAGGCTTGAAATACTTCGCCATGCCAAGCCCGGCAATGCCGATGCTGAGAAATCCGATCGATAATCCCATCACGCGCGATGCGATGAGCGCGCGCTTGCCGGTCGTGCTCAGTATGCGCGCCACCCACAATCCATTGAGTCCGTCAGTCACCATCATGCCGAACATGAACACCAGGCCGAGCAGGATCGAGAACACCCAGCCGGCGAGACTGGACGCGGTGAGCGCGAACAGCGCGGTCTGGCTCATGGTGTCGAAGGACAGCGCGAACGCCGCGCCGACCGATGCCATCACGACCGGATGACTGGTTTCGGAAAATCTTCTCAGAAAACGTCCCTTCAATCCGACGGGACGCACCACCTGATTGGGCGCGGAGCGCATGACTTCCCACAGGTTGATGCCACCCAGCAGCAGCAGGAATACGATCGATACCCATGCGCCGAAATCCTCTAGCCAGGACGGCGCGCTCCATTCCTTCGCGCTCAGCGCGATGATCGCCGCCACCAGCGTCACCACGATCCCATGACCCAGCGAAAACAGACAGCCCGACCAGCGCGACAGGCGCGGATTCTTGTCGGCATTGAAGCGTGTCATTCCGTCGATGGTCGCCAGATGGTCCGGGTCCAATCCATGTTTCAGTCCAAGAAGGAACACCACCAACATCAATCCCAGCCAGTCCTGCGGCATTTCTGTCATATCGTCTCCACCTTATATTTTCTTTGTCGACCTCTTGACCGCGGTGACCGGATGCCTCCCGGCCGTCGGCCTTCATTTTCAATGCATGGCGCGCACCGTGTTTCGTTGCTTCCTGCGCGGGAAGGAATCCGTTCTATCCATCCGTGAGCCTTGCATCGCGAGCGCCTGCACAGGCTCGCGGCAGCTCCGCGCGCATCAGCTTGCTGTTGCCGCAGGCGGCCGCGGAAAAGCCGGGACGATCCGGACTCCACCCGTTCTGCGGCGCGGCGGACGACC
>JAQGLQ010000566.1 GCA_028292785.1 Noviherbaspirillum sp.
TGGCGCCGGCTCCGTAAGCGCGAAAGCTTGCAGCATGAAAGCTTGCGACTGGTCACCCATTTCGTGAAAGCCTCCGCGGAAATCTGAACCACTTGGCATCAACGGCTTCTAACATTGTCGAAAAAACATAATCTCAGGAGCAGAATACGATGAAAGATCATTCCGTGGACGCAGTGAAAATGTTGACCCGACAGCATCGTGAAATGGAAGAGATGCTGGAGCATGTGATGAAGGAAACCGGCGAGGAAAAACGCAAGGCGCTATTCGCCGAGGCGGGAGACCAGCTCACGGTGCATATCAAATCGGAGGAGGAGATCTTCTATCCCGCGGTCAGGGCCGCGCGCACCGAGGACATCCTGCTCGAATCGCTCGAAGAGCATCTGTCGCTCAAGCGCCTGCTCGCCGACCTGCTCCAGCTCGATCCGTCGGAGAAGGCTTTCGAACCGAAATTCAAGGTACTGAAAGAGCAGACCGAGCATCACCACAAGGAAGAGGAAGAACACCTTTTCCCGAAAGTCAACAAGCTGATGGAATCCGCGCGGCGCGAAGAGCTGGGACGCGAGATGCTTGCGCTGCAGGAGAAACTGAAAAACCAGGGCGAGGCGCGTGAAGCGGTAGTCGATGAAACTTCCTCCGCCGCGCCGCTCCAGTAGAGGCGAATCATGAACACCTTCTCCGGGTTGCTGGCCGCGGTTCTGTGCGCGGCTTCATTGGTTTCGCCGGCCGCGCAGGCGCAGACCACGATCGAAAAGGCGCCTGATCCGTTAACGAAGAAGACGCCGGGAGCATCGACGAGGATGCCTGGCGACGCCGCGAAAAGCGGCATGCCCGACGCGTCGTCCGGCACGCCGGCAAACGCCGGCATCGTCAAGGTGCCGCCCACCGTCGGGACGGAAGGCATGGTGACCAAGCCAAGGAATGTCGACCCCGAAATCGCCGCCCCGACCAAGGACATCGACCGGAAAAACAGGCAGGAGTCGGAAGAGAAAACGATGAAGCCGAAACCGTAGGCGCGCCAAGGCGCCGCTCAGACCTGCGGATCCCTGGCGATCATCAGGCTGCAGCGTACTTTGTCGCTCAGCAAGGTGTCCACCGATCCGCGCCACCAGCGCATCGCAAACGGCTTGTGCCGGGAGTGGCCGACGATCAGCAAATCCACCCGCAGGCGGCTGGTCATGTCGGCGATGACATCGATCGGCTCTCCCGATTCCAGATGGGTGGTCACATTGAGGCCGGATTGCACAAGCATGTCGCGGCCCGCATCGAGAATGCCCTGCATCTCGCGCTTTTCAGCCTGCATCTCTTCCTCGGTCGGCAGGACCGCTGCCGAGAATTCGCCGAGCAGCACAACGGGCGACGGGCTGATGACGGCGAGCAGATGAATGTGCGCCGCAGGGCCCAGATTGAGCCGGATACATTCCTGCAATGCGGAACGGCTTTCCGGTGTGCCGTTGTAGGCGACAAGTATCTTGCTGTGCATGCGCTCCTCCTGTTAAGCGATACATAGTGGGTTGTCCGGCCTCTTTCTGGGAACAGGTCCGTTTGTTTATGATACCCCGGCGCTGCCGAAATCCATACTTTCTATGATTTTTTCCTTGTTCTTTCCTTGGCCGGACGCTTTCCGCTGCCATGCGCGCATCACATTTTTTGCGTTAACGCTTTCTCGACGTCCGCCACCAGTTGCTTGTCCGTCGGCGTCACTTTGCTCGGATAATGCGCGATCACCTTGCCGTCGCGTCCGATCAGGTATTTATGGAAATTCCATTTCGGCGCCGCTCCGGTGATACGGGCGAGTTCCGCATGCAGCGGATTGGCTTGGCGGCCGGTGACCGACGATTTGCTAAACATCGGAAACTTGACGCCATAGGTGTTGTAGCACAGGTCGGCGATTTCCTTGGCGTTGCCTGGCTCCTGGCCACCGAAATCGTTCGACGGAAAGCCCAGCACCACCAGCCCCCTGTTCGCATATTTCGCATATAAGGCCTCCAATCCTTCGTATTGCGACGTGAAGCCGCAATAGCTCGCGGTGTTCACCACAAGCGCGACCTGTCCCGCATACTGGCAAAGATGCTGCGGCGCTTCATCCTGCAGGCGATCGAAGCGCTGGTTGAGCAGCGCGGGGCAGGAAGCCGATGCGGGCGCGGTTTGCGCCAGGGAGGGCATGGCGATGGCGAAAAGAAGGGTACTGAGCGCGTAGCTTTTGAACATGTGGATTCCCCTGGTGGGTGGATGGCGCTTTTTATTCTATGCCAAATTCGATGCCCGGCCTTTCCCCTTCCCTTGATGGGGATAGAATGCTCGAGACTCAGATCCGGGCAGTCTTCCCTCCCGACACTTCCATGACCAATCTCGACACCCTGAAAACCGCCCTGCTCAAGTTCCGCGACGACCGCAACTGGAAGCAGTTCCACACGCTGAAAGACCTGATCATTTCGCTGAACCTGGAGGCGGCCGAACTGCTCGAGCTCACGCAATGGAAGACGGAGGAAGAACTTGCTTCCCTGCGGAGCGATGCCGGTTTCCGGGAAGCGCTCGGGGATGAATGCGCGGACGTGCTGCTTTACCTTCTCCTGGTTTGCGATAAGGCCGGCATCGATCTGCTCGATGCGGCGGCGAACAAGATCGGGAAGAACGCGGTCCGCTATCCGGTCGCGGAATCATACGGCTCGGCGAAGAAATATACGCGGTTGAAAAAAGACGGTTAGGCGGCTTTCCGCTTTACGCAGTGGATGCAATGGATGACGATTGAAGGTCCTGGATGCCTTATTCACTTCATTCCGGTGCAACCTCGATATCGCCTTAACGCGCAGCCACCAGGCGCACCCGCGTGATTTCCGACGGCGCGCCGAACCGCTTCGGCGGCCCCCAGTATCCGGTGCCACGACTGGTATATACCCACAGTGAACCGAGCCGGTTCAAGCCGGC
>JAQGLQ010000583.1 GCA_028292785.1 Noviherbaspirillum sp.
GCGGTGGCGCAGGAATTCGCGGCGCAGAACGACCTGCAGATCAGGCGCAGCGCGCTGCAGCAGATCATCGGCAAGCCCGCCGGCGAACTCGCGACGCTTCGTCCGGGTGTCACTCTGGACGCGCCCCAACCCACCCAGGTCGAACGTTGGGTGGACAGCGCCGAGCAGCAGAACTTCGGCGTGGTCGGACAGCAGCTCGCCGTCGAAATCGCACGGCGCGAAATCAGCAAGAGCCGCGCCGGACATTATCCGACAGTCGACCTGGTGGCCAGCCGCAACCGCAACATGCCCGGCTTTACCACCACCGCGCCCGGCGGCCTCACCGCCACCAACAATTCGGTCGGCGTACAGGTTGCGATTCCGCTGTTTTCCGGCTACTCGGTCACCAGCCGGGTGCGCGAGACGATCGCCCTCGAGGACAGGGCGCGCGCCGACCTGGAGAATGCGCGGCGCACCGCGGCACAAGGCGCGCGGCAGGCTTTCGGCGGCGTCAACGCCGGCCTGGCGCAAGTCAGGGCGCTTGAGGCGGCCGAGATTTCCAGCCAGTCCGCCCTGGAATCAAACCGGCTCGGCTATCAGGTCGGGGTACGGATCAACATCGACGTGCTGAATGCGCAGCAACAATTGTTCACGACGCGCCAGAATCTCTCGAGGGCGCGCTATGACACCGTGATGAACGGCCTCAGGCTGAAGTCGGCGGCCGGAACGCTGAAGGAAGAAGACCTGGTTATCGTGAACGGCTTGCTGACCCACTGACGCCAGCGAATCATCACGCCTTCCTGCGGCCGCGCACGCCGGCGACCGCGGGCTTGCGCAATGAAGGTGCATAGCGCAGCGAATCGAGGCAGGCGTCGATCAGTCGTTCGGCATTGGCGGCAAGTTCGAAGCTCTCCGGAGCGAAGAGCCAGTTGTGCAGCAAGCCGTCGACAGTCGCATGCAAGGCAGCGCACGCCATGTCTATATCCAGGTCGGCGGGCAGCTGCTGGCGGATGATGGCGTTGACCAGGATGCGTTTGATATTCGCCATGCCTTCCAGAAAACACTCGCGCTGACGAATCAAGATGGGATCCAGCGGATCGACGAATTCGCATTTGTGGAAAATGATGTCGAACACCTTGTACGAATGCGGATTGCGCACGGCTTCCTTCAATACGAACAGGCAGGTCTCGCGCAGCTGCCCGATCGGATCGGCTTCGTTCTCGTCCTTGCACGCTTCAACCATGGCCTCCATGGGGAGGCGGACCCGGTCGCACATCGCGGCAAACAGATCGCCCTTGTTCTTGAAGTGCCAGTAGATCGCTCCGCGCGTCACATTCGCCGCGTCGGCGACATCGGACAGCGAGGTGCGGGAAACACCGTGCTCATGAAATATATTTTCCGCCGCATCGAGAATGCGGTTTCGGGTTTCCAGCGCTTCTTCCTTGGTACTTCTTGCCATCGCAAATAAAGCTTTCAGTGGTTCGTTGAAGCAGCCCGGGGAGACGATGGCCCGCTTGCGCTGGCCGGCGCGGATGGTCTGTCCGGACCGCATACATACATTCATGCATGTATGTATAATAGCACCTTTCGGTTTCCCTAAAAAATGAAGCCGGCACGGGCATCATGAACGCAATGCTTTCTTCGCTCAGCCGAAACACATCCTGCCCGCGCTGTTAGCCAGACACCGGCCCATCCTGAAAATCATCTTGCGAGAATCCATGCGCCCAATTCGTCACGCCCCGGCCTATACGCTTACCGCCGCCGCCGCAATTACCCTGACCTTGCTTGCCGGCTGCGGCGAGAAATCTGCGAATGCACAAGCTCCGGGGGCCGCGATGCCGCCGCCGGAAGTCGCCGTCGTGGCCATCGCGCCCCAGCGCCTTGCGCTGACCACCGAACTGCCAGGCCGGCTCGAGGCTGCGCGCACCGCGCAGGTGCGCGCGCGGGTACCGGGCATCGTGACCAAGCGGGTATTTCGCGAAGGCAGCGACGTCAAGGCCGGCGACCTGTTGTTCCGCATCGATGCCGCGCCGTTCCAGGCTGCTTTCAACAGCGCCCAGGCTTCCGTTGCGCGCGCCGAGGCCAATCTGGCGCAGGCAAACCTGAAGGCGCAACGCTATAAACCCCTGGTCGAGACCAACGCCATCAGCAAGCAGGAATACGATGACGCGCTCACCGCGCAGAAGCAGACCGCGGCCGACCTCGCTGCCGCCAGAGCGGCGCGGGAAACCGCGCGCCTGAACCTCGGCTACGCGACCGTGACCGCGCCGATCTCGGGGCGGATCGGACGCGCGCTGGTCACCGAAGGCGCGCTGGTCGGTCAGGGCGAAGCGACGCCGCTGGCCCTGGTGCAGCAGCTCGATCCCATCTATGTGAACGTCACGCAATCGGCCACCGACATGCTCCAGCTTCAGCGCGCCATGGCCAATGGTCAGCTGAAAAGCGCCGGCAAGGGCCAGGCCAGCGTGAAGCTGCTGACCGAAGACGGCCGCCCCTATCCGCATGAAGGCAAGCTGCTGTTTTCCGACATGACGGTCGACCAGAGTTCAGGCGCGATCACCTTGCGCGCGGAAGTGCCCAATCCGAATCGCTTCCTGCTGCCGGGCATGTATGTGCGCGCCCAGATCGAGCAGGCGGTCAACGAACAGGCGATCACGGTGCCGCAGCAAGCAGTGCAGCGCGACGCCGCCGGCTCGTCGACGGTGCTGGTGGTCGGCCCCGACGGCAAGGTCGCGGCGCGACCGATCAAGACTGAAGGCTCACAGGGGAACCTGTGGATCGTCAGCGAAGGCCTGAAGGCGGGTGATCAGGTGATCGTCGAAGGCTTCCAGAAGGCCAAGCCGGGGGCGCCCGTCAAAGCGGTGCCGTGGAATCAGCCCGGGGCCAATCCTGCCCGGCCGCAGGCGAATCCGGCAGCCCCGGCGGCCGGTACCGCCGGCACCGCGCAGGCAGAACAGAAACCGAAGGCTAATTAAGAAAGCAATCCATGGCTAAGTTTTTTATCGACCGACCGGTCTTCGCATGGGTGCTGGCGCTATTCATTTTGCTGGCCGGTGCACTCTCCATCCGCAGCCTTCCGGTATCCCAGTATCCGACCATCGCTCCTCCGGCGGTGGTCATCAACGCCATGTACCCCGGCGCGACCGCGCAGACCATCGATGAGAGCATCATCAGTCTGATCGAACAGGAAATGAACGGCGCCGAAGGCCTGCAGTACATCGAATCGCAGAGCCAGGCCAACGGACAGGCACAGGTTACGGTCACGTTCGCGCCAGGCACCGATCCCGACCTCGCGGCCGTCGACGTGCAGAACCGCCTGAAACGTGTCGAAGCGCGTCTGCCGCAGTCGGTGACCCAGCAGGGCGTTACCGTGAACAAGGCACGCAACAACTTCCTGCTGTTCACCACCCTGTCGTCGACCGACGGCCGGCTCGATCCGACCGCGCTCGGCGACTACCTGTCGCGCAACGTGCTGAACGAACTCAAGCGTGTGCCCGGCGTCGGCCAGGCGCAGCTGTTCGGCACCGAACGCGCGATGCGGATCTGGATCGATCCCGCCAAGCTGGTCGGCCTGAAACTCACGCCGGCCGATGTGACCAACGCGGTGCGCGCCCAGAACGCGCAGGTGGCGTCCGGCACATTGGGCGAACTGCCCAACTCCGACTCGCAACAAATCACCGCGCCCATCGTGGTCACCGGGCAGCTGTCGACGCCGGAAGAATTCGGCAACATCGTGCTGCGCGCCAATCCGGACGGCTCGACTGTGCGTCTGCGCGATGTCGCGCGCATCGAGGTGGGCGGCCAGGCCTATTCCACGGCGGCGCGCCTCAATGGCAAGCCGACCGCGGCCATCGGCGTGCAGCTGTCGCCCACCGCCAATGCGCTGGCGACCGCCAAGGCGGTACGCGCCCGCATGGATGAGCTGTCGAAATACTTCCCGGCCGGCGTGAAGCACGACATCCCGTACGATACTTCGCACTTCGTCGAAATCTCGATCGAGGAAGTCATCAAGACCCTGCTCGAAGCCATCGTGCTGGTGTTCCTTGTGATGTATCTGTTCCTGCAGAACATCCGATACACGCTGATCCCGACCATCGTGGTGCCGGTGGCGCTCATGGGCACATTCGCATCGATGCTGCTGTTCGGCTTTTCAATCAACGTGCTGACGATGTTCGGAATGGTGCTGGCGATCGGCATGCTGGTCGACGATGCCATCGTGGTGGTCGAGAACGTCGAGCGCATCATGAGCGAGGAAGGCCTCTCGCCACGCGACGCGACGCGCAAGGCGATGGGTCAGATCACCGGCGCGATCATCGGTATCACACTGGTGCTGATCGCGGTGCTGATTCCGATGGCCTTCTTCGGCGGCGCGGTCGGCGCGATCTATCGGCAGTTCTCGCTGTCGATGGTTTCGTCGATGATCTTCTCGGCGTTCATGGCGCTGACACTGACTCCGGCCTTGTGCGCGACGCTGCTCAAACCGGTCGAGGCGGGTCACCACCACGAGAAGAAGGGATTCTTCGGCTGGTTCAACCGCTCATTCCACCGTACCGCGACCGGCTATCAAAGCCTGGTGGCGCGCATCATCGGCAAAACCGGCCGCTACAGGATCGTGTTCGGACTGATCGTGGCTTGCGTCGGCCTGCTCTATGCGCGTCTGCCGTCCGCCTTCCTGCCGCAGGAAGACCAGGGCTACATCGTCACCAACATTCAGCTGCCGGCCGGCGCCAGCGCCAACCGGACCGAGCAGGTGATCGAACAGGTCGAACAGTATTTCCTGAAGCAGCCCGGCGTCGAGCGCGTGGTCGCTGTGTCCGGCTTCAGCTTTTCCGGCAGCGGCCAGAATGCCGCGCTGGCGTTCGTCCCGCTGAAGGACTGGAGCGTGCGCGACGCCAGCCAGTCGGCCAGCGCGATCGCGGGCCAGGCCTTCGGCGCGTTCATGCAGATTCGCGACGCGATCGTCTTCCCGCTGGTGCCGCCGCCGATCCCGGAACTCGGCAATGCCACCGGTTTCACGCTGCGCCTCCAGGATCGCGCCGGTCTCGGGCACGATGCCCTGCTGGCGGCTCGCAACCAGTTGCTCGGCATGGTCGCGAAAAGTCCGGTGCTCAAAGGCGTCCGTCCCGAGGGACTGGAAGATGCGCCGCAGCTGCAGCTGGACATCGACCGCGATAAAGCCAATGCGCTGGGTGTGACCTTCGCCGACATCAACAGCACGCTGTCGACGGCGCTCGGCTCGGCTTACATCAACGACTTCCCCAATCAGGGACGTCAGCAGCGTGTCGTGGTGCAGGCGGACGCACCGCAGCGCATGCAGCCGGAAGACCTGCTGCGGCTGTACACGCGCAATGCCAGGGGCGACATGGTGCCGTTCTCCGCATTCATGAACTCGAAATGGATCGTCGGGCCGGTCCAGCTGTTCCGTTACAACGGCTATCCGGCCATGAAGATTTCCGGCGACGCCGCGCCCGGACACAGCACCGGCGAAGCGATGGAAGAAATGGAGAGACTGGTGGCGCAGCTGCCGCAAGGCATCGGCCTCGAATGGACCGGTCAATCGCTCGAAGAAAAGACTTCCGGAGCGCAAGCCCCCGCCCTGTTCGCGCTGTCGCTGCTGGCCGTGTTCCTGGTGCTGGCCGCGCTGTACGAGAGCACCACGATCCCGATCGCGGTGCTGCTCGTGGTGCCGCTCGGCATCCTGGGTGCGCTGCTCGGCGTGACCTTGCGCGAGATGCCGAATGACGTATTCTTCAAGGTCGGCCTGATCACGATCATCGGCCTGTCGGCGAAAAACGCGATCCTGATCATCGAATTCGCGAAGGATCTGCAGGCGCAAGGCAAAGGCCTGCAGGAAGCGGTTCTCGAGGCGGTGCATCTGCGGTTCCGGCCGATCATCATGACGTCGCTGGCATTCATCCTGGGCGTGTCGCCG
>JAQGLQ010000004.1 GCA_028292785.1 Noviherbaspirillum sp.
CCGCGTGGACGGGTCAATGCGTGGGCTATCAAGGGGCTCATGGATGCACTGGATATTCCCAAGGCTCACCTGGTCGGCAATTCGATGGGCGGCGCAAGTTCGCTCACTGTAGCGCTCGAGTACCCGGATCGCCTCGACAAACTCGTCCTGATGGGTTCAGCGGGTCTGGGAACCAGTCTCTTTGTTCCACAGCCCCCGGAAGGGATCAAGGCCATGTTCGGGCTGTACCGCAATCCATCGCTCGACGCTCTCAAGAGAATGGTCAGTGTCTTCGTCTATGACCCGAGCCGGATTACCGACGAGCTCCTGCAGAGCCGCTTCGAAGCAATGAACATAAACGGCGGTCTTCATCTGAAGAATTTTGTGGCGAGCCTCGATAAGTTTCCCCGGCTGATGGCTGATCTGTCGGCGCGCCTGGGTGAGGTACGGGCGAAGACCCTATGTATCTGGGGGCGCGATGATCGCTTCGTGCCGCTGGATAATGGCCTGAAAGCGCTCTGGGGCATTCCTGACGCACAGCTCCATGTATTCAGCAAGTGCGGCCACTGGGCGCAGTGGGAGCATGCTGACGAGTTCAACCGGCTGGTGGTCGATTTCCTGCGGCACTGATCCTGGACCGGAGGGGAAAAAATATACCAATAATTCCAATCCCGGATTTCATACAAACCGAAGGCGGAGGAAACCATGAGAACCATGGAGGAGACTAGGAAGAAATTATTAGGGCTGTTCGCTCTGGCCTCAATAATTGCAGCAAGCACATCGACCGCCTTGGCTGCCGATCCATGGCCATCGAAGATGGTGCATTTTGTCGTGCCTACCGCGGCGGCTGGCGGACCGGATCGGGTAGCGCGCGTCCTTGCCGACAGGCTGAGCAAGAAATGGGGGGTTCCGGTGGTAGTCGAAAACCGGCCGGGCGCAGCTCTCCTGGTCGGCACCGAGCATGTGGCGAAATCCGCACCCGATGGATACACTTACTTATTAACGTTCTCCACCCATGTGCAGGCGCCGTTCTTGTTTCGTAACCTTCGCTTTGATCCCATCAAGGATTTTGCGGCCGTGACGCAGACAGTCTCGGTGGACACGGTAATTGCGGTTCGTGCCGATTCGCCCCACCGCACGCTGAATGACTTCATCAAGGCGGCAAAGGAGGCGAACCAGCCGCTTACCTATGGCTCCAACGGCCAGGGGTCGACCTTTCACTTGTACGGTGAAGCGCTTGGCAAGGCGGCTGGCGTGAAGCTGCTGCACGTTCCCTACAAGGGTGAGGCGCAGGCGCTCGGCGGTCTGCTTGGCAATGAGATCGAGTCCAGTTTCGGCACCTTGTCGACAATGCTTCCCATGATCCGTACGGGCAAGGTGCGTGCGCTGGCGGTGGCCGGGCCCGATCGAACACCTGTGATGCCTGAACTTCCCACATTCCCGGAACTTGGCGTGCCGCAACTGAATGTGCGCGGCTGGTTTGGCATGCTGGCGCCGGCCGGTACACCGATCAACATCGTCAAGCGCGTGTCGGCTGACGTCGCGGAGGTCTTACGTACCCCAGATGTCGAAAAGAGCTTGGCCGACCAGGGGCTGCGGCCAGCTTACTCGACGCCGGAGGAATTCAGCGCACGGATCGCCAGCGACTTCGAAATGTGGCGCACCCTGATCCAGCAGGCCGGTGTAAAGCCCCAAGAGTGATTCATAAAGGAACCTTCAGGATCATGGACACTAAACAAAACGAACAGCTCACGCGAGTCGGACCAGGCACTCCCGCCGGAGAACTGCTGCGCCGCTACTGGCAACCGCTGTGCCCGGAGAGCGAGATCACCGCTGAGCAGCCGAAGAAGCGTGTGCGTATCCTGGGCGAAGACCTGGTTGTGTTCCGCGACGCGCAAGGTCGCATTGGCTGTGTCGAGGAGTTCTGCAAGCACCGCGGCGCATCGCTTTACTACGGTTTCGTGGAAGACACCGGTTTGCGCTGCTGCTACCACGGCTGGCTTTATGACCATGGAGGACGCTGTCTCGAGCAGCCGTTCGAGCCGGCGAACAGCACCTTCCGCAACGAGATCCGGCTGCGCGCCTACCCGGTGCAGCGCCTTGGCGGCTTGCTGTTTACCTATATGGGACCGAACCCGGAACAAGCGCCCCTGCTGCCACGCTGGGACGTGCTGGTACGCGAGGACGGCACGCGGGAAGTGCGGGTCCACCCAACACATATCTGCAACTGGCTGCAGGTCCAGGAGAATACCGCGGACTCCACGCATACGTTTTATCTGCACGGAAAAATGAACGAGGTGCTCAAGATCGGACATCCGCTGGCACCTTACTACATGCGGCCAATCGAACGTTTCGAGTTCTCGTATTGCGAATGGGGCATCGACAAAGTTATTGTCTATGGCGGCGAGTTCCCGGAAATCGAAGTCCGGCCGCCACTGATTTTCCCGAACATTTTGCGCAGCCCGATCGGACCCGTCGAGACCATCCACTGGAGGGTCCCGATCGATGACGAAAACACGCGCATCCTGATTGTGGCCTTCACACCCTCTACGGACCAATCGATACGAACAAAGGAGAACGACCCGGTACCTTGCGTCTACTTTCCCGAGTGGCGCGATGCAAACGGTGAATACGATCTTCGGACGTTTCCGGCGCAGGACAAGATGGCCCAGGAATCGCAAGGCCGGCGTTACGACCGCAGCAAGGAAAACCTGGGCTCGTCCGACCGCGGCATCGTACTGTTCCGGCGGATGTTGAAAGAGCAGATCACGCTCGTGGAGAAAGGCGAAGAGCCGACGGTGGCTGTAGTGCGTGATCCGGAGCGTAATCGCATCATTGAATTCCCGAGCATGACGAGTCCCGTGGCAACCTTGGAAAAGCTGGCCAGCGTTGGAAAGTGATGATGTTGGAGGCGCTTCATTTAGACAGAGAGGGGGCGACATCGCGCCGCAGGAATTTTCGGAGCCGTAGGCACCTTTTGCCCACAAATGCGGACCGCATGGTTCAGACCGCGCTTTGTATTTCCTCTTAGGCGTTTTCCTGGTTCAGGCGGAGCGATCCCGCTTGCCCAAGCCCACGACTCGATTGTGCAGTTCAAGCAGATTCTTCGTCATCTCCCGTTGCGCCGCGTCGACGTTTCGCGCCCGCAAGTGCTTCAGCAGTCTGCGACGGCTACGGATCAGATTGGCCTGGGGATTTTTGGAATAACGCGTCCGACTCGCCAGGAAGTTTCGGAGGATTGAGGTCGTTGCCTGGATCATGATGACGAACATTTTGTTATGAGTTCCGGCCGCCAGCAGGCAATGGAACTCTATGGCAGCGTCGATAAGCTCCTCGCCGTGCTCGTCATCGTCGCCGATCTTTGCAGTGCGTTCGACATTGCGCTCCAGCATGGCATAGTCCTCTTCCGTAGCCCGCGCACAAAAATGCGCAATTACCGCGTTTGTAATGTCTATGCGTGCCTCTGTCAGGTCGGACATAGGTAAGGAACCTAGCAATACCATATCCTGAATCGACTGTGTCACGTTAGCCGCATCTCCGGCACGAACCACGGCGCCGCCATTGCGGCCCTTGCGCAGCTCGATTAGACCGGAGCTTTCGAGCATGCGCAGCGCTTCGCGCACGGCAGTTCGGCTGACAACGAAGACCTCGGCCAATTCCCGTTCGCCGGGGAGGCGATCGCCCGACTTAAGCTGGCCGGAAGCGATGGCACCACGGATTTGTTCGCTGACTCCTTCAAATGTCCGACGCGTCTTCACTGGGTTCAGATCGTCGAGGCTAACCGCGCCTTTCTGATCGGTTACGGGGCGCTTCATCTTCTGTCTCAGGTCTGAATTCTGGATCTCAGAAATAAGGATAGCCTGTTGCGGCATAAGTTTTTTATTGGTCAATTTCATTTGATACCCCATCGTTGTACAT
Organism: Noviherbaspirillum sp.; assembly: GCA_028292785.1. The sequence goes on from JAQGLQ010000004.1 coordinate 3,898, forward strand.
CTAGCGTTCTTACGAGCAATCTCACGACTATGACCGGTTAAGAACTAACTTACAAGTTGAGGATCACTACAGGTAGTGAAGTACCCCTTGAAACACAGGACCGTTGGTATTCCTTAAACTTACGACCAGGAATACACCTATGGATATGCCTATGCCTTCAGGGAGAAAGCACGAAGTGGAAGTCATAGGGGATTTCGCCAAAGGAAAAAAGTGGATTGCGCGCTCGCCTGTCTTGCCGGGGGACGACTAATGGAACTGGACTGTGAAGCCTTGGGTGTTGCGCGCAGCAATGTCATGGAAAGGCAGCGACGTTCGGCGACTTGGATGGAGCCTTCAGTCCAGTAAGCTGCGAGCCATTTCGAAGCGGCTTGCGTAATACCGGTTTGAAAGCTTGTCCACCCGAACGCGGCCGCGCGAATTCGGTGCGTGGATGAATTGATCGCGGCCGAGATAAATTCCGACGTGCGAGAACGCGCGTCCCAGCGTGTTGAAGAACACAAGGTCGCCGGCGCGCAGCTCGCTCAACTTGATCTGGCGACCCTCCCGCGCGAGCGATGCGGCGTTCCCCGTCAGGTGGACGCCAGCCGCCTCCCTGTACACGTACGTCACCATCCCGGAACAGTCGAGACCGGCCTCGGGATTCTTTCCGCCGAAGCTGTAGCCGGTCTGCAGCAGCATCAGCGCATACATCGCCACATCGCGTCCGGCGGTAGACGCCAGGGGCTCATCGCGAAACGATTGCTCCGCAGGGATCGGCGCCGGAGTCTGTGGCACGCTTCCACAGCCGGCAAGGAGAATCAGGGAGAGCACGAGGGAGACCGGTGCGATGTTCCGGCAGAAAAATGAACGGGCCTGTGGCGCGGAATCCGGCGCACACCTAGCCGCCTTCATGCAGGCTCGGTACGCGTAAGCGCTTTGCCGCAGCGGCGTGATGCGCCTGCCTTATAGATGCGGCGTATCACTAAACCAAGTACGCCGACGACGATCGTGGTCGCGAGCAGCGCGAGCAAGGTCAGAATCACCAATTCACTGTCGGTATAAGCGGGGCCGCGTGACATTTTTCTCTCCCAGGTCAAATGTGTACACGGCTATTTTACTTTCCGCGCCGCAATCGAGAAACCAAGCTTATTGCGGAAGGCGGTTTTTACAACATGGCGCGGCCGAGAAGCCGGCACCCGGAAGAGTGGTAACGTGCTCCGCACAGTCGGGCAAATTCTTGGAAACCCCTAAGGTGAGGTAGTATTTGCTGCAGCAGTCAGTGAATGTCGGGAAATTAGGGAACGTTTTGTAAAGCCGGATGAAGAGCCACGATCAGTTATTGATGATCCGCAAACATACAGCGTGCAACAAACACTCCGTTTCAATTAAAGTGTCGCATTCGCCGTATGCCCGTATACCTGTTGTCAAGAAGGCATTAAAGACAAAATGGTACTTCGGTTCGTCGGTATTATTTTTACAAGATAAGTTTTGGGCAGAACGTGAACCTTTCCATAGCCGCGGACATAGCGGTCATCCAGTCTCTCAGTGCGGTTCCTGCGATCCTTCAAGCAGTTTGCGACATCACCGGCCTGCGCTTTGCCTGCGTTGCGCGCGTGACCGGAGAGTCATGGACCGCTGGCGCCGTTCTCGACAGGATTGGTTTCGGATTGCAGCCAGGTAACGCGCTCGACCTTGCCACTACATTATGCAACGAGGTTCGAAGCAGCAATGCCACGATCGTCATCGATAAAGCAAGCGACGATAAACAATACTGTCATCATCCCACTCCTCGAATGTATGGCTTCGAGAGCTATATCTCGATTCCGCTACGCCGGGCAAACGGCGAATTCTTCGGTACCCTCTGCGCCCTGGACCCGCTGCCATCAAAGGTGTCCGACACAAAAACCGTATCGACGCTGACGCTGTTTGCCGAATTGATTTCACTGCAGTTCGACGCGGAAAAGAAACGTGACGAAAGCAAAACCGCCTCGCTCGATGCGGCGAAAGGTACAGCGATGCACGAGAAGCGCTTCCAGCTCCTCGTCTCCGGCATCACCGATTACGCGATTTATATGCTGTCGCCGAAGGGCGTGGTGAGCAGCTGGAATGCGGGTGCACAACGCTTCAAGGGTTACAGCGCGGATGAAATTCTTGGTCACCATTTTTCCCGTTTCTACACGGAAGAAGACAAGGCGGCCGGCATCCCGGCCAAGGCCCTGCAGATAGCGCTGGAAACCGGGAAATTCGAGGCGGAAGGCTGGCGCATGCGCAAGGATGGCAGCCGCTTCTGGGCCAGCGTCGTCATCGACCCGATTCACGACGGCGAGGGCGAGCTGGTTGGATTCGCCAAAATCACTCGGGACATCACCGAACGCAAGCAAGCCCAGGAAGCGCTGCATGCCAGTGAGGAGAGATTCCGGTTGTTGGTCCAAGGCGTCACCGACTATGCGATTTTCATGCTGTCGCTGTCCGGCGAAATCACCAACTGGAATGCCGGCGCCG
>JAQGLQ010000034.1 GCA_028292785.1 Noviherbaspirillum sp.
CCAACACGGTGTCGCATCGCGCACGCTGGACGCTCGGGCTTCCCGGCAGCGGCGCGCTCAAGACCTATTGCAACGAAGTGTTGGACCGGGTTCTCGACAAGCTGAGCCGCGTACGGCATGAAGCCGATGCGCTGTATCCGTACCGGCTCGCACTGGCGCATGAGGATATGCGCGGCGAGGCGCTGTCAACCATGCTGCAGACCTTGGGCGTGAGCGCGCCGCCACGGCTGGCGGGCAATTCGATTCCTTCCTGGTCTCAGGGAGGGATCCGCTTTGCTGGCGGCACGTTTCAGCTGGGCGCCGATGCCGACACCGAGTTTGTATTCGACAATGAAAAGTGGGCGCATCCGGTTTATGTCGCGCCTTTTTCGATGGATTCGACGCTGGTGAGCAATGCTCAGTACGCTGAATTCGTCAAGGAAGGCGGATACGAGGATCCGCAATTCTGGACGACAGCCGGGCGCGCCTGGCTGATGCGCCAGGAGCGCTCCGCTCCCGGCGACTGGATACGCGACGGCAATCGCTGGAGCCTGGAACGTTTCGGCAAGGCGATAGCGATGCGGGCGCACGAACCGGTACGCCATGTCAGCCTGTACGAGGCGCAGGCCTATTGCATGTGGGCCGGCCGGCGCCTGCCGAGCGAGATGGAATGGGAATTCGCCGCCATGTCGCGACATGCGGCATTGCGCTGGGGTGATCTGTGGGAGTGGACCGCGACGCCGTTCGAACCCTATCCCGGCTTCTCGCCGGATGGCTGGCGCGAGTATTCGGAACCGTCGTTCATGACCCATCAGTCGGTGCGCGGCGCCTCGTTCGCTACCCGGCAGCGGCTGCGGTCGCCGAAGTTTCGCAACTTCCTGCAGCCGGAGGATAGCGGAATGTTTGTCGGGTTTCGGTCTTGTGCGGTGTAGGGCAGCATCTCCGTACTCCGCTTCGCTACCGACGAAAAAAAACCGCCGCGGTTTGCCGCGGCGGTTTGTCATGGATTACCCAGCAGGATTAACGATCGCCATAGGAACGGCGTGAGCCGAAGCCGCCGGCTTCCTTGCGCGGAGCGGCCGGCTTGCTGAAGGTGCGCTGCCCCGGTCTGGAGGCGTTGCCACGGTTGTCGCCCGGCTTCCAGCCACCCGGCTTGCGGGCCGCGGAACGCGGGGCTGCCGCTGTTTTCTTCGGTTCGAAACCTTCGATCACGTCGACCGGGATCAATTGCTTGGTGAATCGCTCGATGCGTTTCACGTTCATGTTCTCCGCATGGTTCACCAGCGAAATCGCCAGGCCGTTACGGCCGGCGCGTCCGGTACGGCCGATGCGGTGAACGTAGTCCTCCGGGAATTTCGGCAAGTCGTAGTTCACGACGTGCGTGATACCGGGCACATCGATGCCGCGCGCCGCCACGTCGGTTGCCACCAGCACGCGTACCTGGCCGCGGCGCAATGCGTCGAGCGTGCGATTGCGGGCGCCCTGATGCATGTCGCCATGCAGTGCCGCAGCCGAGAAGCCGGCGATGTTCAGACGGTCGGCGATGGTGTCGGCGTCACGCTTGGTCGCGGTGAAGATCACGGCCTGGTCGAGCGTAGTGTCGCGCAGCAGATGATCGAGCAGGCGATTCTTGTGCGACAGGTCGTCCACGAAATGCACGCGCTGCTGGATGTTCTCATGCTTGCTGGAGGAGCCCGCGATCTGGATCACCAGCGGATCGCGCGTGATGCGTCGTGCCATGTTGCCGACTACGCCGTCTAGCGTCGCGGAGAACAGCATGGTTTGGCGCGTTTCCGGTGTCGCCGCGACGATTTTTTCGATGTCTTCGATGAAACCCATGTCGAGCATGCGGTCGGCTTCGTCCAGGACCAGTATCTCGAGTTGCGAGAAGTTGATCTTGCCCGACTCCATGTGATCGATCAGGCGACCCGGTGTCGCCACCAGGATTTCAGGATTCTTTGCCAGCAATTGCATCTGCTTCGGATAAGGCATGCCGCCCAGGATCGATACGGTCCGGATGCGGCGCAGGTGCGCGCCGTATTTGTCGGTTGCGGTCGTCACTTGCAGGGCGAGTTCGCGTGTCGGCGTCAACACCAGCATCTTCGGCTGTGCCGGCTGAAAACGGGGACGCTCGCCGCGGGCGCGCGCCGATTGCGTGTTCTGGTTGGCGGTCTTGGCGACCGGCTGTTGCTCGGCCGCGGCGAATTTGTGCAGCGCGGGCAGCATGAATGCCGCAGTCTTGCCGGAGCCTGTCTGCGAGGAAACGAGCAGGTCGCGGCCTGCGAGTGCTGCGGGTACTGCTTGTTCTTGTACGGTAGTCGGTTTTGTGTAGCCAGCGTCCGTCAGTGCTTTGAGAATCGACGAGTGCAGGCCTAGTGTTTCAAAAGTCATTAGTTTCTTTCGTAAAATCACCGCCACGCGGCCTGATGAAAGGACGCGAGCGTGAGTTGCGTGAACGCAGAAAATGCAACGCCAACCAACGAAACAGCTGAGAAAACTCTGAGAGATTTCGGCACAAAAGCTTTGCGCCGGAGAGGTGTTCAAGAATCAACACCGGGAGGCGGGACGGCTTTAACGTTATTGCTAAGGGTTCGCGATGCTGCGAT
>JAQGLQ010000063.1 GCA_028292785.1 Noviherbaspirillum sp.
TCGAGGTGATGTACGCGGGCCTGATCAGCATCGCTGTCCTCGGCTTCCTGCTTTCGCTGCTCCTCAACGAGCTCGAACGCGTCCTGGGTCCCTGGAAGACTCGCCGCTAGACCGGCGCGCACAGGTATATAGTATGTTTTTGCAAGGAGAAGTTTCATGACCACCAAAGAACAGAATGAAAAATTGACGCAGGTCGGCCCCGGCACGCCCATGGGCGAACTGTTCCGCCTTTACTGGATACCGGCGATCATTTCCGAGGAGCTCCCGGAGCCGGATTGCCCGCCCATCCGCGTGAAGCTCCTGTCCGAGCGCCTGATCGCCTTCCGCGACTCGGAAGGAAAAGTCGGCCTGATGGATGAGTTCTGCGCCCACCGTGGCGTCTCGCTCTGGTTCGGACGCAATGAACAGAACGGCCTGCGCTGCCCTTACCACGGCTGGAAATACGACGTCACCGGCCAATGCGTCGAAGTACCGTCGGAGCCGGTGGAAAGCGGCTATGCCGACAAGATCAAGCTGAAAGCCTATCCCTGCGTCGAGAAGGGCGGCGTGATCTGGGCGTACATGGGGCCGCCGGAAAAGCAGCCGCCGCTGCCCGAGTTCGAATGGAACATGGTGCCCGACGCCAACCGCTTCGTCTCCAAGCGTCTCCAGGAAAGCAACTACCTGCAGGCGATGGAAGGCGGCATCGACTCCAGCCATGTGTCCTTCCTGCATAGCGGCGAACTGCATACCGATCCGCTGCACAAGGGTACCAAGGGCGCCAAATACCAGCAGGACACGCGGCCGCATTTCGAAGTGGTCGAGTCCGACGGCGGCCTGCTGATCGGCGCGCGCCGCAATGCCGAGCCGGGCCATTACTACTGGCGCATTTCGCAGTGGATCATGCCCTGGTACACCATGATCCCGCCCTATGGCGACAACGCCCTGAACGGCCATGCCTTCGTGCCCATCGATGACGAGAACTGCTGGGTGTGGAGCATGTCGCACAAGCCGGCGGAACCGCTGAAAGACTCGGAAATCCATTCGATGAAGAATGGCGAAGGCATGTATGCCGAACTGATTCCGGGCACCTACCGTCCGGCCGCCAACAAGGACAACGACTACCTGATGGATCGGGAATTGCAGAAGTCGGGTCGCTATTACAGCGGCGTGAAAGGCATCGGCATGCAGGACGCTTCGCTGCAGGAAGCGATGGGGCCGATCCAGGACCGCACCAAAGAAAACCTGGTATCCACCGACAATGCGATCATCATGGCGCGCCATCGCCTGCTGAAGGCGGCGAACAACCTCGAGAAAGGCGTCGAGCCGCCGGGGATCGATCCTGCCACGCATTACGTGCGTTCCGCGTCGGTGTCGCTGCCGGCGGGCACGTCGTTCAAGGAAGGCGCGAAGGACTACCTGATCGCGCGCGTGGGCGTGTCCCACGTCACGCCGATTTCCGTTTGAGCCTCCGGGCATCCGACGACTTGACGGGATGAGCGCAGGAGCGGACGACGCCAGGGCGTCTCCGCTCCGTTTGCATTAAGAATCCAAGGAACATATCCATGAATGTAAAAGTACGGGCCGGAGTAGCCTTGCCCGGCCTCCGCACCGAAACGCGGGAGTTCGACTGCCCGGCCATCGAAGCCGACTCGGGACTGCTGAAGGTCGAAAAGACCGGCGTCTGCGGCAGCGACTGGCCGTATTTCGTGAACTATCCGAAGACCAAGGGCGAGATGATTCTCGGTCACGAGACGGTCGGCCGCGTCGCGGCTGCCGGCTCCGCCGCGGCGGCCCGCTGGGGAGTGAAGGAAGGCGACCGGGTGGCGCTGGAAGAATATCTCCCCTGCGGTCATTGCATGTACTGCCGCACCGGCGATTTCCGGCTATGCGACGCTACCGACACGCTGCTCGGCTCGGGCATCCGCTATGGTTCGACCCCGACCAGCATCGCGCCGTCGCTATGGGGCGGCTACAGCCAGTACCAGTATCTCCATCCGAACACCGTATTCCATCTGGTGCCGGATTCGGTGCCCGCGCAGCAGGCCACGCTGGCGCTCCCCCTCGGCAATGGTTTCGAATGGGCTTATCTGCAGGGCCGCGCTTCGATGGGGGAAGCGGTGCTGATACAAGGTCCCGGCCAGCAGGGACTGGCCTGCGTGATCGCGGCCAAGGAAGCCGGCGCAAGCTGCATCATCGTGAGCGGTCTTACCCGCGATGCGCACCGCCTCGCGCTGGCGAAGGAAATGGGAGCGCATCACACGGTCGATATCGAGAAGCACGATCTGCTGGAGAGCGTGGCCGACCTGACCGGCGGCCACATGGCGGACCTGGTGATCGACTGCGCATCGGGCGGCCCCGCCACCATCATCTCGGCGATCCATGCGGCGCGCAAGGGCGGACGCGTCCTGCTGTGCGGCAGGAAAGGCAAGCCGGTCCCGGAATTCGAAAGCGACCTGCTGTTCCGCAAGCATCTGACGGTCAGAGGCATGCGCGGACACAGCTATCAGGCGGTGGAACTGGCGATGCAGGTGATCGCATCCGGCCGCTATCCGGTCGAGAAGATGTGCACCCATACCTTCTCGCTGGATCGGCTGGAAAGCGCCCTGCGCACGGTCGGCGGCGAAGGGGAGCCGGATGCGATCCATTGCTGCGTCGATCCCTGGAACTGAATGCTGCATTGAGCGCTTACGATGCCAAATGAGACGAAGTCACTTGTAAGGAAGACGCCGGTCATCCTGTTGACCGGCTTCCTCGGCAGCGGCAAGACCACGCTGCTGCGCGAAGTGCTGACGCGAGACGGCTGGCGCGATACGGCGGTCCTGGTGAACGAGCTGGGGGCGGTCGGCCTCGATCAAAGCCTGCTGCACCGTGCCGGCGGCAGTACTGTGGTGCTGGAGAACGGCTGCGTGTGCTGCAGCATAGGCGACGATCTCCTCACTTCTCTCGAGGACCTGTTCTGGCAGCGGTTGCAGCGCCGCATTCCTTCTTTCAGCCGCGTGGTCATCGAGACCACCGGCCTCGCCGACCCCGGACCGATTGTCGACGCGCTGCTGTCGAGCGGCCTGGTGTCGGAGCGCTACAGCCTGGCTTCGGTATGGTGCACGGTCGACACCACCGCCGGCGACGCGCAGTTCGAGCGTCATCCCGAATGCCTGGCACAGGCCGCCTGCGCGGACCTGATCATTCTGACCAAGACCGATCTGGCGGAGGAGAACGGCATCGACGCGCTGCAATCGCGCCTGCGGGCGATCAATCCGCTGGCGCAGTTCGAGCGCGCGGCGAAGGGCATGGTGCCTTTCGCGACGCTGGAGCAGGCGACCCAGGGCGAACAGGTGCGCCTGCTGCCCTCCGTTCTTCCGAACGCGCCGGCAAGCGGTATCCCGAAGCAGGCGGCCGCCGAACCGGCCGATGGCGCGCAGCCTTTTCCCCAGTACCATGCGCGCGTCAACACGCTGGTCATGAAGTTCATCCGCCCCTGGCCCGCGGACAGCCTCAGGAATGCGATCGAAGCGACATTGAGCCGTTATGGCGAGAACATGCTTCGGATGAAAGGATTGGTGAGCGTCGAGGGCGAAGCGGCCCCGCTCGTGGTGCAGGCGGTGCGCAGCAGGCTGTTTCCTTTCGAGGCGCTCAAGTCCTTGCCCGAAGCCGCGCCGGAGAGTTTCCTGGTCTGCATATCGCTGGGCCTGCCGCCGGAAAAAATCATGCAGGAATTTCGCTCGCATCTGGACGAGTCCGACCCGAACTTTCCGCGCAAGTCCCTGCTCAAGCCCTTGGGCATGAACAGGGGCGGCCGCAAGCCGGAGAGTGGAGAATGACGCGGACGAGGCGACGCTGGCCAGGTCCGCGAGGGGTCATCGCTGCCGTCTGCCGTTCGACATCATTCTTTCGACGTCATCATTGAGCATCGCAAGCTCGGACGTCAGTTGCCTTTGCTCGCTCCGGGTCACGCGTCCATCCGACTCGAATGCCGCCACATGCCTGCCTAGTTCACGTTCCCTGGAAAATAGTCTGTCCGCCTCTCTGCGCGTGATGAGGCCATTCCGCATGCCCTGACCGATGCGCGAACGAATCTGATGCCGGGCATTGCCTATATCGGATGCGGCGGTGCCTTGTCGCGCCACCGCGTTCCGGTTGGCGATTTTCGATTCGACCTCTGCCCGCATCTCATCCAGATCCTGCCGCAGCTGGCGGCGCTCCTCGGGAGTCGCCATGCCGTCCCGCTTCATGCGGATCTCGCGGAACTGGATCTCGCGCTCGCGCTGATACAGCGCCTGCGCCTCCTGCTGCGTGATATGACCCGATGCGACACCTTGCTGGATGCGCGCGCGGATTTGCTGCTGGGCCTGATCGATGCCGGGGGTATTCACGTGTTGCGCCATGGCCGGCGCGGCGGCGATGCATGCAAAGGCAGCGGACGCGAGAAGGGTTGTCGCGAGTGATCTGGTTTTCATGATTATCTCCTTGTGCTCTCTTAATAGCGACATGGATTGTTGGGGCGACGGTCATAACGATTGGGGACGCCATCGCGATCGCGGTCCCGGCCATAGTGCCGGCCTCCATCGGGATAAGACCGCACGCTGCCGGACACATGCACGCCGGGATCGCTGACCGGCACCGCGATGCAGCCGGTCAGGAGACCGCAGACCGCGGCAAGCGACAACATCGACTTTTTCATGATTGCTCCATTCCTCTTCTGTGGTGTCTGTATTACACACGAAGAAGAGCCATTTGCATATGAACAATCGGTAAGGCGGGTTACAAGATGTTTGTATCGGAATGTACGGGGAGCGCCGCAATTGCGGCGCGCATGGAAGCGGTTACCGCGCCTTGGCCTCGAATGGGTCCGAAAGATTCTTCCGCACCACAAACGCTGCGATGAACAGCAGCACCGCGAGGCTGAGGAACACCACGCTCAGAGGCAATTTCATCACGATGAAGCCGCCGATCAGCGGGCCGATGGCGGCGCCGAAAAAGCGCGCGGAGTTATACAAACCCATCGCGGTCGCCCTGTGATGCTGGAACAGATTCACCAGTATCGTGGACTGGACCGGAGCGCTGCAGCCGAGCAGCAGGCCGTAGCAAAGAAGAAAAAACACCAGCAGCGGAATCGTCATCAGGTTGAACTGCAGCAGCAGCCAGAACACCAGCACGCTGAAGGCCATGCTGAGCGAAGTCACGTTGAGGATGTCGGTGCGCGTCCAGCGCTTTTGCAGGCGGCCCCCTATGGTCACGCCCAGCAGCAGTGCCACCGTCAGGGGAAGAAAGAAAAATCCGTTGACCGATGCCGGCAGGTCGAACAGCGAATGCAGCAGCGCCGGCAGGAATACGAGGAACACATAGTAGCCGTACAGCTGGCTGAAGCCGATCACGATGATGGAAAACGCGGAACGATTGCCGAACACGGAGCGGAATGTGCCGACGAAGTTGATCGGCATCGGCGCCGTGTCGCGCGCAAGGGTTTCCGGAAGGTGGCTGCGCTGATAGAACCACATGGCGAGACCTGCGACCACGATCAGCCCGAAGCTCCATTGCCAGCTGAGCCAGGAAGCGAGCAGTCCGCCCACCACCGGGCCGACCACCGGGCCCATCATGCTGACCGTCTGCGACAGGCTCATCGCTTTGGCCCGCTCCTGCGGCGGATAGATGTCGCCGATGACTGCGGGCGCAACGACCAGCGCCGCGCTGATTCCCGCCGCCTGGATCGCGCGCCCGGCGAGAAATACGCCATAGCTCTCGGCCAGCATGCAGATGGCGGCTCCCAGCGAGAACATCAGCAGCCCGGGCAGCAGCACCGCCCGGCGTCCCCAGCGGTCGGCGATCGGGCCGACCACGAAATTGCTGATCGCCAGGATTGCCGTGAACAGGGAGATGGTGAGGTTGATGAGTAAGGTATTGACCTGAAAATACTGTTCCAGCTGTACCAGGCTCGGCGTATATACGGTTTGCGAAAAAGGACCGAGAAAGGATGCCGCCGCGACGCCCAGAAGTATTTTCTTTTTATTCATCTTGAAGAGGCGCGCAGGACCGCGCCGAGGTGTTCCGCCGGGCGCCGGCCGGCGCCCGGAAAGTGCATTACTCCGGCTTGATGTTCGCCTCGCGCACTACGCGCGTCCAGAGCTGCTGCTCGGCCTTCGCCATGGCCAGCAATTCCTCCGAGGTGCCGGTCTTGAGGATCAATCCCTGCTTGGTGAGATTCTCCTTGACGGCAGGATCGGCCAACGCGGCGGCGA
>JAQGLQ010000134.1 GCA_028292785.1 Noviherbaspirillum sp.
CAGTTCGATGCGCTGCTGTACAAAAAGCATCCGGTACGCTATCGGGAAACCATACGGGCAACCCCGCGCTGGGATTATTACTGCATCGTCGCCGCGTTGCTTGCCTCCCTGGCCGCCTTGCTGATGCAGGCGCCGGTCGCGGCGGCCGCCCTGGGCAGCGCGTGGCTGTTCATGACGGCACGCTTTGCATGGCGGCGGCTGCGGCATACCTCAAGGTCGCCTTCGCATGTGGCGGAGATGATCGTCACTTCAATGCTGATACCGCCGCTCGCCATCTACTGGCGCGTAGTGGGAGCGCTGAGGTTCAGGGTCGGTTTCCTGTGACGCCTTTTGCTCACTGCCACGTATAAAAAACGAGGCGCGCCATGGCCGAATCGAAGTACAGAGTCTTCCACGGAATCGCGATCTCCGCGCAACGCTTCCTTTTGCCTGCAACCAGCACATAGCGCAGCTGAAGCGTGCGCGCGTCAATGATCAACTGGCGAACCTCGCCGATCAGTTCCCCTGCGGCGGTAACGACGGGGCATCCCTGCAGCATCTCGGCTGACGCCGAATCGCCGACCGAAACCCGCCGAAACCGCGAACCGCCCGCCGCAGACCGATGTTCCGAATGCCCGCTGCCGAATCGATGTTGCATATGCGGCCTCTCATTAGTTCCCGGCATCTCATGCTGCCGGCGGTTTCGCCCGTTCAGGCGGTGCGACTTCCGGCTCCGGACCAGTTCACACGCTGCGAAGCCTTGGCACCGAGTGCGCCGCCGCCAATGCCGATGGCGAGAGCCAGCACCACGGCAAGGAATACCACCCACGCGGTGGCCCCGGCACCCTTCACTGCGGTCTCCGCGGTCTCCCGCGCTTGCGGCGAAGCGCTTCCCGGTTTGCCGGACACGATCATGGCCTGGTCGACGATCGCCGCAGCCTTCGCCTGATCCATGCCCCGCGCCGTCAGTTGCTGCACCGCCTGGTCGCGCTGCCCGTTCTGTATCGCTTGCTGAAACTGCTGCACGGCAGCCGCATCCATGTTGCCCAGCTGGGTACGGACCATCGAAGCCAACGGCGATCCCCCATTGTTTGCAGCGCCGCTGGCGAGCTGGCTCATATTGTTGAATACGCCGCTGAGCAACGTTCCGCCGATCGAAGTCGCGAGCGCCGCAAACATGATCGTGGTCACCGCCCACGACACCGCGCCGTGCAGGATGCCATCGGCTTTGCGCTTCAGGCCCGACACACGTGCCGCCACGTATCCGCCGACGAAAGCCGCAATCAGCATGCTGAGACCGGCCCAGATCAGGGGCCCCATGCCGACGCTCTCGCCTTGCGTCACGTTGGTGGTCGACAAACCGGTGGCAATGCCGAGCAAGGTCAGCACCAGCTGCACCGATACGCCGACCGCCACGCCGGCCAGTATCGCGCCCCACCTTATCGCGGGAAACAGCGGACGCCGGCCGCTGCTGCCCGGCGCCCCCATCGAACGCTCTGAACCGCCATCAATGTAATCCGAGCTTGTTGACATCTTCGTACTCCTATCAAACTGAACCGGTTGAAATTCGGAAGCCCCGGACTGAATCCGCTCGGCCCGATGGAAAGGAAAACGCAACAACCATGCCATTACGGCGCAGCGCACAATTCCGGTTCCGGTCGGCGCTCCCGCGCAGCATGCGGACTTAACGGCGCCCTGTCGGCTGGTAAAGATTGCCGCGCATCGCGTAAAGTTTTACATCGGCTGCTGTTCTTCAGCGACCTTCGCCGTGCTGGCAGCGGCATCGAGCGCATGCTTCATGCGCCGCAAGAATTCTCGGCGCACTCGCCACTGCTTTAATGGAATGACCTTGATCCTGCAACGGATGCCTACCGCCGCATCTTCCAGCTTCTCGACGCCGCCGATGTCGATATCGTCCGTAATCCAGGGTCCCACTTCGGGATCGGCGCGCAGTTCGGCACTCACCTTGCGCATCAGTTCGAACACCCGGTCCAGATCCTCCTGGCGCGGCACATTGATGTCGATCACCGCATAGGCGAACTGCCTGCTCCTGTTGGTCACCAGCGTGATCATGCCGTTCGGAATGAAGTGAACGCTGCCATCGTAGTCGCGCATGCGAATATGACGCAGCGTCACGCGCTCCACATATCCGGACTTCCCGGCCGCCTCGATCACATCGCCCTCGCTGACCTGGTTCTCCAGCAGCAGGAACAGGCCGGTGAAGAAATCCTTTACCAGACTCTGCGCGCCGAAGCCGACGGCGATGCCGGCGACACCCGCAGTGGCCAGGATAGGCGCGATGGAGATGCCCAGCTCGCTTAGGGTCAGCATGATGGCGACCCCTGCGATTACCAGATTGGAGGCATAGCGGAATACGCTGGTGAGCGTTTCGACGCGCCTGTAGTCGCGATGCCGGTTGACGTTGCCCGAGAGATGGGTGCGCAGCGCCTGCATCAGTTTTCGAATGAAGCGCAGCACTATCCAGGCAAGCGCCCATATGAGAAGAATGCGAATGACCGGATGGCCAAGGTCCATCCACTGTTCAAGTTCGGCAGAAGTCGGAATCATCTTTACGCAAGCGAATGAAGGTAACCTCGCTGCCATGAAACGGCTGCGTGTCGGAAAAATGAAACGATCGAGAAGGAAAAACGACGAATGGCGGGCGCAGGCGAAATGCCGGCGCCGCCGGATTGATAGTCTACCCGTTGGAAGCTGTTCCTACTTCTTACCGGAAACGCTCGACGATGACGCCGTTGGAAACCCTGACGCGGTCGCCGACCTGCAGATTCGGCTGGGCATTCATGGCAAGCGTCTGTATCGCCCCATTATCCATGCGCACCGCGACCTGATACGACGGCTGCGACGCACCCTGCGAGTTGCGCTGCATCTGGTTGCCGGCGAACGCGCCGCCGGCCGCTCCCGCGACAGTTGCCGCCGTCCTGCCGCGGCCGCTTCCGACCTGATTGCCGAGCACGCCGCCGACCACCGCGCCGGCCACCGTACCGAGCGCGGTGCTGCCGCCACCGCCCTGCCCGCCGACCATGTCAATGGACTGCACCACGCCATACCCCGATGCGCTGCTGGCGGTGCCGGTACTCATCGGCGCCGATCCGGCGGACGATGGATAACCCGCGTTCGGATTCATGCCGCCGCAAGCCGCGAGCACAGCCACGGAGGCCCCGGCCAGTATGAACGTCGCTTTCTTCATCCACATTTCGAGCTCCTTCTGTGAGTTCTGTTGAATCCGGACACGAACTCGCGCAGGGCAAGCCTTTGCAACGCAGTTTGCGTCCGAATATACCATTTGGACAACGTAACGCGCGTATCGTGCCAATCGGCACACATTTTCATGTGCTGGCTCAAAAGACACGAATCCCCTGGAAACGGATTTTTTACCGGTTCCCGAGGTAGTTCTTACTTCAGCCAGCCGCGCGTGCGGTTCATGCCAGCCGATTTCCGGCAAATCAGTGTCAATCGTGGCCGGGTATATGGCTTGCTTTGTATCGCAAGCGGTAACTTTGATTCCGTCAAAGCGGAGATGCAAGTGGGCAACACGGATACCAGAACCGGTGAACTCGCGGGTAAAGCCGCGCTCGTCACCGGGGGCGCGAGCGGGCTTGGCGCCGCGATATGCCGTCTGCTGTCGACCTCCGGCGCGGATGTCATGGTCGGCGACCTCAACTGCGGCAAGGCAGTCGACCTCGCGCGGGACATTGGTCCCGCGGACAAACCGAATGCGATTGCATTCGACGTCGGCGATCCGGCCGCGGCGCAATACGCCATCGACGCAACAATCAGCCGCTTCGGCCGCCTGGACATACTCGTGAACAATGCGGGCACCGATGTCACCTGCTCATTGGAACAACTCTCCCCTGCCGACTGGGACCGCGTCATGCGGACCAATCTGTACGGACCGTTCCTGCTTTCGAAGCATGCCTCGCGTTACATGAAGGAGCATGGCGGCGGCCAGATCGTCAATATCGCATCGACCGCGGCCAAGCGCGCATGGCCCAATGCTTGCGCTTATCATGCGAGCAAATGGGGGCTTCTCGGCTTGTCACATGCAATGCACGCGGAACTGCGGCCGCACGGGGTCAAGGTAACCGCCGTGCTGGCGGGTGGCATGCGCACCCCGTTCCTGCTCGATCGCTTCCCGGACATCGATATTTCCACGCTACAGGATCCGGCTAGCGTCGCATTGACGGTAAAGATGGTGCTGACGCTTCCCGACGAAACCGTAGTCCCCGAAATAATGGTGCTACCCATGGGGGAAACCTCCTGGCCATGACCATTACCGCCACGAAAGGACCTTCCTACCCATGCGCGCAATATTTCTCGACAAGGACGGCACGCTCGTAGAGAACGTGCCTTATAACGTAAGTCCCGACCTCATGCGGCTGACCTGGCTGGCCGGCCCCGCCCTGCAACTCTTCCGGCAAACCGATTACAAATTGTTTGTTGTCAGCAATCAGGCAGGCGTGGCCAAGGGTTTGTTCACCGAATCGGCACTTGTTCCGGTCGAACGGCGACTCACGGAGCTGCTTGCGCAATATGGCGTAACGCTGGCGGGTTTCTATTACTGCCCGCATAGTATTGATGGCGTCGTGCCCCGTTATGCCATCAGCTGCACCTGCCGCAAGCCGATGCCGGGGA
>JAQGLQ010000152.1 GCA_028292785.1 Noviherbaspirillum sp.
TTGTCGGCTGAGACGGCGGGCGCAGCGCGGAGCGCACCCAGCACGGCATTCCCTACACCGGGCGCGCCGCGATGCGGCGCAATGTGAGCTATCTGTTCCGTTCGGCCGACTTCCTCAAGGTGGCCGAGGTGGGCCGCGCCAACCTGTATTTCATGTTCACGCCGGGCGGCTTCGGGGTATTCACCAACATCAACGGCCGCGATCTGTGGAATTACCAGCATTATCTGCTCGACCATACCGAGGATGATTCCTCGATCGATCCGGAAGCGGAAATCCGCCATGCGATGGGCCGCGATTTCAACTTCGAGATCCTGCAGGTGATGCACTGGTCACATCACCAGTCGGTGGCGGACCGCTTCCGCGAGGGCAATGTGTTTCTCGCCGGGGATTCGGCGCACCTGTTCTGTCCGACCGGCGGCATCGGCATGAATACCGGCATCGCCGACGCGTTCGATCTGGGCTGGAAGCTGGGCGCGGTGCTGCAGGGCTGGGGTGGGGAAGGGCTGCTGGAGAGCTATGAGTGGGAACGCCGGCCGATCGCTTTCCGCAACACGCTGGCGGCGGCTTCCAATGCCGACCGCATCGATTCGATGATGAAGACCACGCCGGCGCTGATCGAGGAGAGATCGCCGCAAGCCGATGCGCTGCGGGCGGTGTTCGCCAAGCGTCTGCGCTGGGTATCGAAGCAGTTCAACACCGCCGGGCTGCATCTGGGCTACCGTTATGCGGAGTCGCCGATCGTCGTAGCTGACGGCACGGCCGAGCCGCCGGACGATGCGCGCATCGTGGTGCAGTCGACCTGGCCGGGATGCCGGGCGCCGCATATCTGGCTGGAGCCGGGCAAGTCGACACTGGACTTATACGATGGCCAGGGCTATGTTCTGGTGCAGACCGGTAACGGCGTGGCGGACGCGGCGAGCGCTGAGGCGTTTCAGCGAGAGGCGCAGAAGTTGTCGATACCGTTGCGTTGCGTACGTATCGATGACGAGCGGGTGGCACCGCTGTATGAGAAGCCGCTGGTGCTGGTGCGGCCGGACGGCCATGTGTGCTGGCGCGGGGACAAGGCGCCGGCCGATGTGGCGGCGGTCTGGCGAATCGTCAGCGGCAACGAGACTGTGCAGGCATAACCGTTCCAAGCACCTTCCCCTGGCAGGGGAGGGAACGTTCTTTGTGGCGCGACCGGCGGCCCCTTCTCTCTCAAGAGCAGGGGCCAATCGCCGTTCATCGATACCCGATTTCAAAACAAAACAGGAGACATCCATGCGCATTCCATCCATTCTGAACACCGCGCTCGCCGCTGCGCTGCTCACGCTCACCGGCACGGCATCGGCGCAAAGCGCCAACTGGCCGTCAAGGCCTATCCATTTCATCGTGCCGTTTCCCGCCGGCGGCGGTACCGATATCGTGGCGCGCGCCGTGGCGGACAAGCTGGGAACCGCACTGGGACAGCCGATCGTGATCGAAAACCGCGGCGGCGCCGGCACCGTGATCGGCACGGAAGCGGTCGCCAAGGCCCAACCCAACGGCTATACCTTCCTGTTTACTTCCAGCGCGTTCTCGGTGAATCCGAGCCTGTTGCCAAAGCTGCCCTACGATACGGAAAAGTCGTTCGTGCCGGTCGGCCTGGCGTCGCTGCATCCGTTCGTGCTGGTGGCGCATCCGTCGCTGCCCGCGACCAACGTGCGCGAGCTGATCGACTATGCGAAGAAGAATCCCGGCAAGCTCAATTATGCGTCGGTCGGCAACGGCAGTTCGCAGCATATCGAGATGGAATTCTTCAAGCGCATGGCAGGCGTGGATATCGTGCACATTCCCTACAAGGGCAGCGCGCCGGCAGTGACGGATCTGCTGGGCGGGCAGGTGATGCTGATGTTCAACGGCATCTCGCCCACGCTTTCCTATATCCGTAGCGGGCAAATGAAAGTGCTGGCGGTCGATAGCGAGAAGCGCGTGCCTCTGCTCAAGGATGTGCCGACCGTGGCCGAATCCGGTATCCCCGGCTTCACGTTCACCACCTGGTCCGGCATGTTGGCGCCGGCGGAAACGCCGCGTCCCATCGTCGCGCGCATGGCGTCGGAAATGCAGAAGGTCGTGACGTCGGCGGAGTTCCGCGACAAGCTTGGCGCGCTGGGACTTGACGCATCCAGCCTGTCGACGGAACAGTACGGCGCCTTCCTGCGCAGCGACATGGCGAACTGGGCGAAGATGGTGAAGGAATCGGGCGCGCAGCCCGATTAACCTTGGAACGCCAAATCCCGTTTGCGCCGGAACTGCGGCATCACGATCAGCAGGAATAGCGCCAGCGTGGCCACGAGCAGCGCCGCCGAGATGGGGCGCTGCACGAACACCAGCGGATTGCCGTCCGAGATGACCATCGCGCGCCGCAGGTTTTCTTCCATCAGCGGTCCGATGATGAAGGCCAGGATCAGCGGCGCCGCCTCGCAGCCGAGCTTGGCGAACACATAGCCCGCGACTGCCAGCACCGCGGTGAGCATGACGTCGAAGGTGCTGCCGTTGACGCCGTATACGCCGAGGCACGAAAACACCACGATGCAGGGAAACAGCAGCCGGTACGGCACATGGAGCAGCTTGATCCAGATGCCGATCATCGGCAGGTTGATCACCAGCAGAAAAAGATTGGCGATCCACATGCTGGCGATCATCCCCCAAAACAGCTCCGGCTTCGCGGTCATCACCAGCGTGCCCGGCGCGATTCCCTGGATGACCATGGCGCCCATCATCAGGGCCATCACGGGCGTCGATGGAATGCCGAGAGTGAGCAAGGGAATGAAGGACGTCTGCGCCGCCGCATTGTTGGCCGCCTCGGGGCCGGCCACGCCTTCGATGGCGCCCTGGCCGAAGCGTGACGGGTCTCTTGCCAGTTTCTTTTCCGTCGAATAGGAAGCGAACGAGCCGAGCACCGCGCCGCCGCCGGGCAGGATGCCGAGCAGCGAGCCGAGGCTGGTGCCGCGCAGGATGGCCGGCCAGGAAGCGCGGAATTCTTCGCGGCTGGGCCAGCGCTTGGAGACCGCCGCCACCGCGTCCCTGTTGTCCATTTTCTGTTCGAGATTGACCATGATCTCGGCGAAGCCGAACAAGCCCAGCGCAAGCGGCACGAAGTCAATGCCGTCCTGCAGCTCGATGAAACCGAAGGTGAAGCGGGTGGCGCCGCTGTTGACATCGGTGCCCGCGAGGCCGAGCAGCAGGCCGAGAAGGATCATGCCGATCGCCTTGAGCACCGAACCGTTGGCGAGCACCACCGCGGCCACCAGGCCGAGCGTCATCAGCGAGAAGTATTCCGGCGAGCTGAACTTCGTTGCGAAGCGGCCGAGCACCGGACCGAACGCCGCGATGAACACGGTAGCGACGCAACCGGCGAAGAAGGATGCGATCGCGGCCACCGCGAGCGCCGAGCCGGCGCGTCCCTGCTGCGCCATACGGTAACCGTCGAGACAGGTCACGATCGAGGAGGTTTCTCCCGGCATCCTGACCAGGATGGCGGAGGTCGAACCGCCGTATTGCGCGCCATAGTAGATCCCGGCGAGCATGATAAGCGATGTCAGCGGCGACATGCCGAAAGTCAGCGGCAGCAGCATGGCGATGGTCGGGATCGCGCCGATGCCGGGCAACACGCCGATCAGCGTGCCGAGCAGGCAGCCGAGCAGGCAGAAGGCGAGATTCTGGAAAGTGACCGCGCTTCCCAGTCCGAGGGCAAGGTTGCTCAGGATGTCCAAAACGCCCCCCATACGGATAGCGGCTGACCCAGCGCGTATTTGA
>JAQGLQ010000161.1 GCA_028292785.1 Noviherbaspirillum sp.
TAGGGGCAGCGCAAGCCATCCTGCTCATTGCGGCCGAACCAGAGCGACACGCCGCGGTGCGCGCAGAACTCGTCGATCAGGCCGAGCCTGCCGGTACTGTCGCGAAACGCCAGGAGTCGCTCCGACAGCAGCGTGATGCGCACCGGCGGGCAGTCGGGCTCCGGCAGTTCTTCCGCCAGCAGAGCGGGAATCCAGTAGCGCCTGAACAGATCGCCCATCGAAGTTCCCGGGCCGCTCCGAGTGAGGAATTCGTTTTGTTCGCGTGTCGTCATATCGTCTCTTGTTTTGTCGTTCTCCCTTCTCCCGCCTGCGGGAGAAGGGGAAGGGTCGGGATGGGGAGGTTGGTAACACCACCTGCTGTCTTGCCGGCTTTCTCATCTCTCGCCCGTCCGCGAAAGAAGAGAACCGAACCGCAACTAATCCGGCCGCGCGCCGGTCACCCTGATCACATTGGCCCAGCGCTCGCGCTCCTGCTTCACGAAGGTCGCCATCTGCGCCGGCGTGCTTCCGATCCCTTCGACGCTCAGGTCCTTTAGTCGCGATGCGACGTCGGGATGCTTCATGATGTCGGCCACCGCGGTCGACACCTTGTTCACGATGTCCGGCGGAGTCCCCGCCGGCGCGACCATGCCGTTCCAGCTCAGTGACACGAAGCCGGGTAACACTTCCGCGATGGTCGGCACGCCGGACAGGACCGGGTTGCGCTTTTCGCTGCCGATCCCGAGCGCGCGCAGGCGTCCCGACTGGATGAACGGCAGCACCAACCCGACCTCCGACATCATCATGTCCACATGACCGGCGACCACGTCATTGAGTGCGAGGCCCGCGCCCTTGTAGGGCAGGTGCGTGAGCTTGATTCCCGACATCGACGCAAACAGCTCGGATGACAGATGGGTGGTGCCGCCGTTGCCCGACGATGCGTAGGTCACGCGCTCCGGATTGGCCTTGGCGTAGGCGATCAGTTGGCGTTGGCTGTCGGCGCCGAACTTCGGGTTGACCACCAGCACCGAAGGGCTGACGGTCAACAGGGAAACCGGCACGAATTCGTCGGGATCGTACGGCAGCTTCGGATACAGGCTCTTGTTGACGACCAGCGGCGCGGGCGGCGCGACCATCAGCGTGTAACCGTCGGGAGCCGATTTGGCGAAGTGCGCTGCGCCGATGTTGCCCGCAGCGCCGCCGCGGTTCTCGACGATCACCGGCTGCCCCCACTTCTCGCGGAATTTTTCGGCGATGGTGCGCGCCATGGTGTCGACACCGCTCCCCGGCGGATAGGGCACCACGATCTTCATCGGCCTGGAGGGAAATTCAACGACCTGAGCCTGGACCTGGGCTGCGAATCCGAGCGCGCATCCGAACACGAGCGCGCACAGGGAACGGATGAACGAAATTTTTTGCATGAACTGTTTCCGGTGAGGTTGAGTGGGCGACACGAAATGCGCGTCGCGCGACAGTCCGGAAGACGGGGCGGTCATGCAGCTGAGCCCGCCCGTCAGACATGCGCAAATTATGTGATGCCGGCGGCGGGCCGGTAAGCTCATTGGCGCACTAGCTGATATATCAAGTTGCTATAGCGAGAGTCTCGGGACCGCTGCCCTGTCTGGTAACGCAGTCTGCGCTTGTCACGGGGCCAGGTCCGCTTATCGCGTTCCCTGCATGCGGATGCCGGGCTCCGGTCCCGGCCTGCGCGCATCCGGCGCCGCGACGGTGTTCGGCTCGCCGACCGCCTGCTGATCGGTCTTCAGCAATTCCACCGGCGCCAGCGCCTTGACCAGGTCGGTGACTTTTTTCGCGAGCGGCGTCAGCGGCCGCTGCGATGAAATCGCCAGTGCCAGCATGGTGAGCAGGCGCGGCTCGACGATGGGTCGTGACAGCAGCGCATGCGACAAGGGATCGTTGCGCACTGCGTTCATCGACAGCACGGTATGGCCATGGCCGCGCGCGACCAGAGAAAGTATGCCCGGAATTCCATCCACCTCCCAGACGACGCGCGCGCGCGCGCCGGCCTTGGCCAGCTGTGTTTCGACGAACATGCGCAGCGCATGCGGACGGCTCGGCATGATGAGGTCGTAGCGTGGCAGATCGTTCAGCCGTACCGGTTCGCCAATCTGCGGCTTGCCCGATTTTGCCAGCGCCGGTCCGATCAGGTACAGCGGTTCGGAAAACAGCGGCGTGGTTTCGAGCAGCGCCGACGGCATCGGATTGTAGACCACGCCGACCTCGATGCGTCCCAGCGTGACGCATTCCTGCACATAGGTCGACATGCCTTCGATGACGGCAAGCGAGGCCTTGGGATAGTGGCGCTTGAAGTCCTCGACCAGGGCGACCGTGAAGTTGCGGCCGAGGCTGGGCGGCAGGCCGATCAGGGTGCGCCCGACGGGCGCGCCACGCATTTCTTCAAGATCCTCGTGAACCCGGTCCACCTGGTACAGGATGCCGCGGGTATGCTCCAGCAGGCGCTTGCCTGCTTCCGTGACGCTCACCCCGCGTCCGTTGCGGATGAGGAGCGTCTGCCGGAGTTCCACTTCGAGCTGCCGCACCTGCCGGCTCAACGCGGGCTGCGCGATGTTGAGGAGGCTGGCTGCGCGCGTGAAGCTGCCTAGTTCGGCGACATGGAGAAAATACGAGAGTTGCTTGATGTCCATGGATACCCCTGTAGCAACCGGCATGCCCGATATCGGGCCGAGCGCAGGCGTACCCATTGTTGCCAACTCGCGTCAGGTTGACAACAGAAATCATGCCCTTCGGTAGGGCATTGCGAAAAAGTCAATCCGCTGCGGACGGCGGATGCGAAGCAAGGCACCGGGCTGAAACAGCCCTATAGCTCCAGGGTGGAAGGCGCGAACAGTTCCTCGACCGTCACCCGGCGATCGGTGAGGCCCTGTTCATGGACATATTGCGCGATCGTTTCGATGACCTTGCGCGAGGCTTTCATGCCGTAAGCCTTGGGGTCCGCACCGAGCGCCGCGCGGCCGGCCGGGTCGATCAGGCCGGTGTCGAAATAAGCCGCCAGCGTGGCCGCGGTTTCCGTCTCGACTTCTCTTTTCGCGGCCATAAA
>JAQGLQ010000169.1 GCA_028292785.1 Noviherbaspirillum sp.
CTATGTCAATCGTTTTTGCCGACCTGGATCACTTCAAACGCACGAACGACAAGTATGGCCACCTCGCCGGAGATGCAGTTCTGCGTGAAGTGTCCCGACGGGTGAGTGCCGTTCTTAGACCTTATGACTTGCTGGGGCGGTATGGTGGGGAAGAGCTATTGATTGTGCTGCCTGCTTGCGATTCCAATGGAGCAGTCGAGGTAGCCGAAAGAATAAGAAAGGTTGTCGCGGATCAGCCGATCATGACTGGCTTCGGTGCTATTCCAAGTTCGCTTAGTATCGGCATTGCCGTGGCTGATAAAGGGAAGGTCATGCCCATGAACGACTTGATTAATTTGGCGGATATTGCCCTCTATTCGGCCAAAGAGTGTGGGCGAAATCGGGTTGAATTAGCGAAAGGGTAACTCAAAGCAGCATGACGTTGACGCGAGAGCCGGAACTTGCGGCGGTGATGGAAACGCACCGTGGTTCTATGTGTATGCTGATGAAGATTGATTACAGATGAGCATTAATAAGATCAAAGTCCTCTTGGTGGACGACCATACGGTCGTGCGTAAAGGTATGCGGCTGATGTTGGGAACGGTTGACGATATTGAAGTTACAGGTGAAGCGGAGACGGCACAAGAGGCATTACGTGCTGCGCAAGATCAGGACTTTGACGTTGTGCTAGTGGATATCAATTTGCCGGACAAAAGTGGGCTTGACCTAATCAAGCAGTTGCACGCACAAAAGCCGGAGCTTGCTGCAGTGGTCCTGAGCGCTTATCCGGAGGAAATTTATGCGTTGCGTGCTTTGAGGCATGGAGCAGCCGGATATTTAAATAAAAGCAGCGGGGCCGATGTCATTATTGCCGCCGTCAGAAAGGCGGCCAAAGGTGGAAAATATCTCAGCCCGGTCATAATGGATAAACTTGTATGCATGATTGGCGGGGAAAAAATCGGGACACACGAAGCGCTTTCCCATCGTGAGCTTGAAGTGTTAAAGCTTATCGCTGCGGGTGAGAGTCTCGTCAAAATTGCCGAGCTGTTGAACCTGAGTCCAAGCACTGTAACAACATACCGGGCTCGCATCCTTGAAAAAATGGGTAGGAAGAGTAATGCGGAATTGACTCGTTATGCGCTTGAGAATGGCTTGTTAAAATAATCTATAGCTGTCTGCTCAGCAGTTTATGGATGAATCGCCCCTGGAATCCTGGACACTAGTGAGCCGTTCGAGGTATTTCATGACAGTTCCCGCGCCGGCTCATGCTGGCTTAGTGCGCCTTCAGGAAGGCCTGCCAGGCGTAATAACCGCTCGGATGCGCAACCATCATCTTGCACAGCCATCGTATTGAATGTTGTGCCTCGTGCTCGCGGATGAATGCGATGACCTGTTGCACCGAGCGGTTGAACCCACCATGTTCGGTCGTGTGACCTGGACTAACAATAATCCCCCCCTTGCTTTCTTACAGGATATAACCCTCCCGACGCCGGCTGCGGAACCAACAAGGCAAGCTTTAATCCTAGACAAGGCTTTCTGTTGCCTTTGAATCATGGGAAGGACGCAGAACCCCACTCATGCCTTCAAAAGGCCCGATGACCATGTAGGAGCTTCGCAATGTCTGAATTCGATCCGTCAAGACGAAAGTTACTTAAAGCCACGGCAGTCGCCGCCGGCGGCACGGTCGCCGCAGGAAAGTTTGCATCCGCAGCCTCGGCCGCAACGGCCTCAACGGTTGCGCAGCCGAAGCAGCCGACCGCACCTGCAACCATGAACGTCCTTTTGCGCGTCAACGGCACTGAACACGAGATGATGATCGATCCGCGGACCACGCTGCTCGATGCGCTGCGCGAACGGTTGCATCTCACAGGCAGCAAGAAGGGATGCGACCAGGGCCAATGCGGCGCCTGCACCGTGATTGTCGATGGGCGCCGGATCACTTCCTGCCTTACCCTGGCCGTGATGCAGGAAGGGCACGACATCACGACCATCGAAGGATTGGGGACGCCGGCGAATCCGCATCCGATGCAAGCGGCTTTCGTGAAATATGACGGCTACCAATGCGGCTTCTGTACGCCCGGCCAGATCTGCTCGGCCGTCGCCATGATCGATGAGGTCAAGGCAGGCATTCCGAGCCATGCGACCGAAGACCTGATGCGGCCGCCCGCGATGACGGCGGCCGAGTTCCGCGAGCGCATGAGCGGCAATATCTGCCGGTGCGGTGCCTATTCCAATATTCAGGAAGCGATTGCCGAGGTCGCAGCAGTGAAGACATGAAGCTCATTACCTACGAGAGAGCCGCGTCGCCCGCCGAAGCCGCCTCTGCGGCGGCCCGCACAAAGGGCGCGAGGTTCATCGCCGGAGGGACTAACCTGCTCGATCAGATGAAGCTTCAGATCGAAACGCCGGCGCACCTGATCGATATCAACGACCTCGCGCTCGACAGGATCGAGCCGACCGCCGACGGGGGTTTGCGGATCGGCGCGCTGGTGCGCAATACCGACCTTGCCGCCGAAGAGCGCGTGCGCCGCGACTACGGCGTGCTGTCGCGGGCGCTGCTGGCCGGCGCATCCGGGCAGTTGCGCAACCAGGCTACGACGGCGGGCAACCTGCTGCAGCGCACGCGCTGCCCTTACTTCTACGACACCAATCAGCCCTGCAACAAACGGCAACCGGGCAGCGGCTGCGGAGCGATCGGCGGCTACAGCCGCCATCATGCCATCGTCGGCGCGAGCGACGCCTGCATCGCGACACACCCGAGCGACATGGCGGTTGCGATGCGCGTGCTTGACGCCACCGTCGAGACCGTCCGTCCGGACGGCTCGGCCCGGATCATCCCGATCGCCGATTTTCATCGGCTGCCCGGTAACACGCCGCATATCGAGAATGCGCTCCAGCCCGGCGAATTGATCACGGCGGTCACGCTGCCCAAGCCGGTCGGCGGCACCCATCTCTATCGCAAGGTGCGCGATCGCGCTTCCTACGCCTTCGCGCTGGTGTCCATCGCCGCTATCGTGCAGCGCGACGGGACTGGCCGGGTGGCATTGGGCGGTGTGGCGCACAAGCCGTGGCGCCTGGAAGCCGCCGAGCGTGAACTGCCTCGCGGTGCCGGGCCGGCCGCGGCTGCTCTGCTCGCCGGTGCGCGCACGACGCACGACAACGCATTCAAGGTTCCGCTGGTGGAGCGCACGCTTGCCTCCGTCCTTATCGAAGCGAAAGGCTGATTCATGAAATTCGACACTCCCGCCACGACGAACCCCATCGACCAACTCAAGGTCGTCGGCCAGCCCGTCGACCGCATCGACGGTCCGCTCAAGACCACCGGGACCGCACCCTACGCCTATGACCGGCACGACGTCGTGCCGAACCAGGCCTATGGTTATATCCTCGGCTCGGCCATTGCCAAGGGCCGCATCGTCTCGATGGACCTGGCTGCTGCCAAAGCCGCTCCAGGCGTGATCACGATCGTCACCGCGCAGAACGCCGGCAAGCTTGCCAAAGGCGACTTCAATACGGCCCGGTTGCTGGGCGGGCCTGAAATTCAGCACTACCATCAGGCCATTGCGGTGGTCGTCGCCGAGACTTTCGAGCAGGCGCG
>JAQGLQ010000205.1 GCA_028292785.1 Noviherbaspirillum sp.
CTTATCGTCAGCATGCTGAAATTTTCTCAATACTTCTTTACATGCAATCCCGCTACACTATGCGTTTCCAAATCGTTTCTCGCGGTTCGCGCGCAGCCGTCTGATCTCATGAACCCCCATTTTCTGAACAAGCGTTTTGTCTACGTGTTGAGCTGCGCCGGCATGATTCCGTTTTTCGCTCTGGCGCTCGCATGCTGGGTGGTGCTGCCCGAATGGCTGGGCGCCTTCATCAAAGGGCAGCTTGCCTACACCGTGGCGGTCCTGTCCTTCCTCGGGGGAATCCATTGGGGCGCGGCCACGGCGCTCGATGATCTGACCGTGGAACAGACAAGAAAGGCGCTCATATGGAGCACGATGCCGGCCTTGCTCGCCTGGGTGGCGACGATGATGAGCGGCTTCGGTTTCGCCTTGTTGATGGCGGGCTTCGTCGCTGCCTATCAGGCGGATAAGCGCCTGTTCGCATGGTATCGATTTCCGGCGTGGTTCATCCAGCTGCGCCTTTATTTGACATGCGGCGTCCTGGCGGCGCTCGCATTGACCATCCTTGCCGCCAATATCAGAGGATAGTCAAAGGAGAAGAATGAAAAGCGCCATCAACTACACGATCGCGGTCCAGGATGCGGCCGCTCATCTGTTCGCGGTCACGCTGACCGTGCATTCGCCCGATCCGGAAGGCCAGGCATTCTCCCTGCCTGCGTGGATACCGGGCAGTTACATGATCCGCGAGTTCGCCCGCAACATCGTGCGCATCCGGGCGGAATGCCGCGGCGAAGAAGTCGCCCTGACCAAGCTCGACAAGCATACCTGGCAAGCGATGCCCTGCAAGGGGCCGCTCATGCTGCAATACGAAGTCTATGCATGGGACCTGTCGGTGCGCGCCGCGCATCTCGACCAGACACACGGCTTCTTCAATGGCAGCAGCGTATTCCTGCGCGTGGCCGGACAGGAAAACATTCCGCATGTGGTCGATATCCGCCGCCCCGTCAGTGACGATGGCGAGGCCTGCAAGGCATGGCGCGTGGCGACCGCGCTGCCGGAACTGAAGGCCAAGCGCTATGGATTCGGCACCTACATCGCCGCCGACTACGATGAATTGATCGACCATCCGGTGGAGATGGGCACCTTCGAGCTGGCGACATTCAAGGCGCATGGCGTTCCGCACGATATCGTCATTACCGGCCGCGTGCCGCGCCTCGACATGGCGCGACTGGCCGCCGACCTGAAGAAGGTATGCGAGGCGCAGATCGCCTTGTTCGAGCCCAAGAGCAGGCGCGCGCCGATGTCCCGCTACGTGTTCATGACGATGGCGGTCGGCGACGGTTATGGCGGACTCGAGCACCGCGCATCGACCGCGCTGATCTGCGCGCGCGCCGACTTGCCGGTGCAGGGACAAGCGGAGATGAGCGATGGTTATCGCACCTATCTCGGCTTGTGCAGTCATGAATATTTCCACACATGGAACGTCAAGCGCATCAAGCCCGCGGTGTTCGCTCCGTACGCGTTGCATGCCGAGTCCTATACCTCGCTGCTGTGGCTGTTCGAAGGTTTCACCAGTTACTACGACGATCTGATGCTGGTGCGCAGTGGCGTGATCGATGAACCGGCCTATTTCAAGCTGGTGGCAAAGACCATCAATGGCGTGCTGCGCGGCAGCGGGCGCACCAAGCAATCCGTTGCGGAATCGAGCTTCGATGCGTGGACCAAGTACTATCGCCAGGACGAAAACTCGCCCAACGCCATCGTCAGCTATTACACGAAAGGGTCGCTGGTCGGATTGGCGCTCGACCTGACCATCCGCGAAGGCACGAAGGGCAAGCGCTCGCTGGACGACGTGATGCGTGCCTTATGGGAGCGCTATGGGCGGGACTTCTATGGCGACGGCCAGAACGCCGCGCGCGGCGTGACCGAGGCGGAAGTGGAAGCGATCTTCGATGAAGTGACAGGGCTGAAGCTGAAGCGCTTCTTCGACCGCTATGTGCGCGGCACGGAAGATTTCCCGTTTGCCAAGCTGTTCGCTCCCGTGGGCGTTACCGTGACGGACAACCGGAAAAACGCGAAACCAAGCCTGAACGTGCGCACTTCGCGCGACGGCAACGACTGCAAGATAGCCAGCGTGTATGAGGGGGGTGCCGCCCATCAGGCTGGAATTTCCGCCGGCGATCTGCTCATCGCGCTCGATGGGGTACGCGTATCCGCCACCAATCTCGATGCCCTGCTGGGCCGCTATCGTGCCGGCGATGCCGTGGTATTGCACGCATTCCGGCGTGATGAATTGATGAGCTTCAACGCGGTCCTGGCGCGCGACGATGCGCCTCAATGGACCTTGACCGCGCAGCCGAAGCCGGCGTCCGCGGCTCGCACCCGTGCCGCATGGCTCGGCCGCAAGTCAGCCGAATAGACGCTCCAGTTCCGCGCCCGGATTGTCGGCGCGCATGAAGGCTTCGCCGACGAGGAATGCATGTATATCCGCATCCCGCATCCGCTTTACATCCTCGCGGGTGCGGATGCCTGATTCGGTAACGACCAGCTTGTCGGACGGGATGCGGGGCAGCAGGTCGATCGTGGTCTGGAGCGAGGTGTCGAAACTGCGCAGATTCCGGTTGTTCACGCCGAGCATGGCGGTCTTCAGCCGCAATGCCGCGTTCAGTTCGGCTTCGTCATGCACCTCGACCAGCACGCCCATCCCGAGCTCATGCGCGCATGCTTCCAGCTCTGCCATCAGGCCGCCGTCGAGCGCCGCGACGATCAGCAGGATGCAGTCCGCGCCCCACGAGCGGGCTTCGTATACCTGATACGGGTCGACCATGAAATCCTTGCGCAACACCGGCAGCGAGCATGCCGCGCGGGCCTGCTGCAGATACTCTGGCGTGCCCTGAAAGAACTGCATGTCGGTCAGCACCGAGAGGCAGGCGGCGCCATGCGCTTCGTAGGTCTTGGCGATCTGCGCCGGCTGAAAATCGGGCCGCAGTATGCCCTTGGAGGGCGATGCCTTTTTTACCTCGGCAATCACGCCGGCGCGGCCCGCCGCGGTTTTCGCACGCAGGCTGGCTTCGAAGCCGCGCAGTCCTTGCCTGGCTTCCTGGTTGCTTTCGACGTCGCGCCGCAGGCTGGCGAAATCACGGGTTTTTTTTGTGGCGGCGACCTCGTCGGCCTTGATCGCAAGGATTTTGTTCAGAATGTCAGACATTGTTATCGGGCTGTGCCGCCGAGCTGTTGGGTTACCTGGACGAATTGCTGGAGTTTGGCCCGCGCCGCGCCGGAAGCCACCACTTCGCGCGCCTTCAGGAGTCCGTCGCCGATCGATGGCGATATGCCGGCGGTGTATAGCGCGGTGCCCGCGTTGAGCACCACGATGTCGCGCACCGCGCCCGGCGTGTCATCCAGCGCCTCGAGGATTTTCTCCTTCGATTCGGTTGCTCCGGATACCTTCAGGTTGCGGGTCGCCACCATCTGCAAGCCGTAGTCTTCCGGATGGATTTCATATTCGCGGATTTCGCCATTGACCAGTTCGCCCACCATGGTCGCGGCGCCGAGCGATACTTCATCCATATTGTCGCGGCCCCATACGACGATCGCGTGCTGCGCGCCGAGGCGTTGCAGCACGCGCACCTGGATGCCGACCAGGTCCGAATGGAACACGCCCATCAGGATGTTGGGCGCGCCGGCCGGATTGGTGAGCGGGCCGAGGATATTGAAAATCGTCCGTACGCCGAGTTCCTTGCGTACCGGCGCGGCATGCTTCATTGCCGCGTGATGGTTGGGCGCGAACATGAAGCCGATGCCGGTCTGCTCGATCGAGTGCGCGACCTGCTCCGGCTGCAGGTTGATGTTCACCCCCAGCGCTTCCAGCACGTCGGCGCTGCCCGACGACGAAGACACGCTGCGTCCGCCGTGCTTGGCGATACGGGCGCCGGCTGCGGCCGCCACGAACATCGATGCGGTCGAAATATTGAAGGTGGATGCGCCATCACCCCCGGTGCCGACGATGTCCAGCAGATTGGATGTGTCCTTCAGCGGCACCTTGGTCGCCAGCTCGCGCATCACCTGCGCGGCGGCGGCGATCTCGCCGATGGTTTCTTTCTTGACGCGTAGTCCCATGGTCAGCGCCGCGATCATCAGCGGCGACATTTCGCCGTTCATGATCTTGCGAAACAGGGACAGCATTTCATCGTGAAAGATCTCGCGATGTTCGATACAGCGCAACAGGGCTTCTTGTGGAGTGATTGGCATTGCAAGCGTTCCGTGTCAGGGTAATCGATGAGCGCCGGGTCAGGCGGCCAGGAAGTTTTTCAACAGGGCATGACCGTGTTCGGAGAGGATCGATTCAGGATGGAACTGTACCCCTTCCACCGGGAGCGTCTTGTGTCGTACTCCCATGATCTCGCCATCGTCGGTCCATGCGGTCACCTCGAGGCAATCAGGCAGCGATTCGCGCTCGATGGCCAGCGAATGGTAGCGAATGATGGTGTACTGGCTCGGCAGATCCTTGAATACGCCGGCACCGGTATGCGTGATGACCGAGGTCTTGCCATGCATGACCTGCTTGGCGCGGATCACCTTGCCGCCGAAGGCAGCGCCGATGCTCTGATGTCCCAGGCATACCCCGAGAATCGGTATTTCCCCGGAAAAGCGCTGCAATACCGGTACCG
The DNA here is from genome assembly GCA_028292785.1 of Noviherbaspirillum sp. The sequence continues at coordinate 4,650 of JAQGLQ010000205.1, forward strand.
ATATGCCGGCTTCATGCGGCGAGCATGGGCCGGGCGAAATGCAGATGCGGTCCGGCTTCATCGCCGCGATCTCGTCGAGCGTGATTTCGTCGTTACGGACAGTGCGGACGTCCTCGCCGAGTTCGCCAAAATACTGGACCAGGTTGTAGGTAAAGGAATCGTAGTTGTCGATCATCAGTAGCATGTCAGATATCTCCATCCAGGCCGTCTTGCACTTGTTCCGCTGCACGCAATACCGCGCGCGCCTTGTTCTCGGTCTCCAGCCATTCCATTTCGGGAACCGAGTCGGCGACCACGCCGGCGGCTGCCTGCACATAGAGCATGCCGTCCTTGATCACGCCGGTGCGAATGGCGATTGCGAGGTCCATTTCACCGCCGAAGGACAGATAGCCGCAGGCGCCGCCATAGATGCCGCGCTTGGTGGGCTCGAGTTCATCGATGATTTCCATCGCGCGCACTTTGGGCGCACCGGACAGGGTCCCGGCGGGGAAGGTCGCCTTCAGGACGTCGAGGTTGGACAAATCCGGCTTGAGCGTTCCTTCCACATTCGACACGATGTGCTGCACATGCGAATATTTTTCGATGACCAGCTTGTCCGTCACCTTGACGCTGCCGGTGGTGGCAATGCGTCCGATGTCGTTGCGCGCGAGGTCGATCAACATCACGTGTTCGGCGATTTCCTTCGGATCGGCGAGCAGTTCCCTGGCAAGCTCGGCGTCGCGTTCAGGAGTAGATCCGCGCGGACGCGTGCCGGCCAGCGGGCGAATCGTGATTTTATGGCTGCTGTCCCCGGTACTTTCGTTCCGGACCAGTATCTCCGGCGATGAACCGACTATCTGCATGTCGCCGAAATTATAAAAGTACATGTAGGGGGAGGGATTCAGCGAGCGCAGCGCGCGATACAGCGTCAGTGGCGAATCCACATACGGTTTCCTGA
>JAQGLQ010000208.1 GCA_028292785.1 Noviherbaspirillum sp.
AGGTCGCGCACGCCGAGCGAAGTGCGCACCTTGTTTTCGATTTCACGGGCAAGCTCGGGATGCTCCTTGAGGTAATTGCGGGCGTTGTCCTTGCCCTGACCGATGCGCTCACCGTTGTAGCTGTACCAGGCGCCGGATTTCTCGACGATTTTCGCTTCCGAACCAAGGTCGAGAATTTCACCTTCGCGAGACGTGCCTTCTCCGTAAAGAATATCGAAGTGGGCTTCTCTGAACGGCGGAGCAACTTTGTTCTTGACAACTTTTACCTTGGTTTCGTTACCGATAACCTCGTCGCCCGACTTGATCGAACCGGTGCGGCGAATATCGAGACGAACCGAAGCATAGAATTTCAAGGCATTGCCGCCAGTGGTCGTTTCCGGATTGCCGAACATCACGCCGATTTTCATACGAATCTGGTTGATGAAAATAACCAGCGTATTGGTGCGATTGATGCTGCCGGTGAGTTTGCGCAGCGCCTGCGACATCAGACGTGCCTGCAAGCCTGGCAAGGAATCGCCCATGTCGCCTTCGATTTCGGCACGCGGCGTCAATGCTGCGACAGAGTCGATGACAACCATATCGACGCTACCGGAGCGCACCAGCGCATCGGTGATTTCGAGGGCTTGTTCGCCAGTATCCGGTTGCGAAATAAGCAGGTCGGACAGGTTCACACCCAGTTTTTGGGCATAGACCGTATCGAGCGCGTGCTCGGCATCGATAAATGCGCAGGTACCGCCCAGCTTTTGCATTTCAGCAATAACTTGCAACGTCAATGTCGTCTTACCTGAGGATTCCGGCCCGTAAATTTCAACCACACGACCGCGAGGCAAGCCGCCGACACCTAAGGCAATATCGAGTCCTAGCGATCCGGTGGAAACCACCTGCACTTCTTCTGCGACGGCGCCATCGGCCATGCGCATTATCGACCCTTTTCCGAACTGCTTTTCGATCTGCGCCAGGGCGGCTGCCAGCGCCTTGCTTTTGTCCGGGTTCACTGCGGATTTCTTATCGTCCATGAATAATCTTTCGACGGTTGGGTATAAATAAACCTAGCGGATGGCCTCAAAAACTCCAGCACAGCCGTTGGTGTCACAAACAGTACTGTATAAAAAAACAGTGGTTTTGGCAAGCATTTGTTTATAAAGGAGAGAAAATTTGATTAACAATCAAATAAAACTAATAATATAGAATCGTGGCAAGAACGTAACATGCCGTCGCGGTGAGCTTTAATGGCATGCTTTACCATAACCTGACCACCGTTAGCCAACCATGCGTATTTTGCTCGCCGAAGACGACAGTGTACTAGCCGACGGATTGACCCGCTCGTTGCGTCACTCCGGCTATGCAACGGATTGGGTGGGCACCGGCGCAGAAGCCGATACCGCCTTGTCCACTCAGGATTTCGATCTGCTGATTCTGGACCTGGGCTTGCCGAAGATGGCGGGACTCGAAGTGCTGCGGCGCCTGCGCGCGCGCGATTCCCGGCTGCCGGTGCTGATTCTGACGGCCGCCGACTCGGTCGAGCAACGGGTCAAGGGGCTCGATCTGGGCGCAGACGACTTCATGGCCAAGCCATTCGCGTTGTCCGAGCTTGAAGCGCGGGTGCGGGCGCTGACCCGGCGCGGGGCGGGCGGCGGGTCGACCATCGTCAAGCACGGCCCGCTGTCTTATGACCAGGTCGGCCGCATCGCCTACCTGAATGAGCAGATGCTGGATCTGTCGGCACGTGAACTCGGACTCCTTGAGGTCCTGCTGCAACGGACCGGACGCCTCGTATCGAAAGAGCAGCTGGTCGATCACCTGTGCGAATGGGGGGAGGAAGTCAGCAACAATGCAATCGAAGTCTATGTGCATCGCCTGCGCAAGAAGATCGAAATGGGCGGCGTACGTATCGCCACGGTGCGCGGCCTAGGCTACTGTCTCGAAAAATTCTCGGACGCCAGCGCGCATGGACTACCCGTTCATCCCGCTCATTAAGCCGAATTGACGCCTGAGCCACAGCCCGGTCAGGATTCATCCCGGCGCGCCGCATACGAATCCTCCCGGCGCGCGCGCCCGGATTCGGTCGAAACCCAGCCCGAGGAGCGAAGTCAGCGTTCCCTCTTCGGGGAAATCCTGGATTGGATGCTGGTGCCGCTGCTGCTGCTCTGGCCAATGAGCATCGCGATCACTTATCTGGTTGCGAAATCGATCGCCAATCATCCTTTCGACCGCGCTCTCGATGACACTGCGACGGTGCTTGCGCAACAGGTAAAGGAAGTGAACGGCAAAGTAGTCGCTCAGTTACCGGGCGTCGCTCGCGATATCCTGCGCGCCGATGATGTTGACCATATCTATTTTCAGATCGCCGGTCTGCGCGGCGAGATCATCGAGGGCGACGCGGAAATGCCGGCTCCGGCGATCGAGGATGAAAAGCCCCAGCCCGGCGCCGTGCATTTTCGCAATGACATGCTGAGGGGCAGCGAGGTACGCATCGCTTATGTCTATGTCGACGTGCGCCGGCTGCGCAACGGGCGGGACGCATCAAAGGAAGCACCTCTCGCATTGGTCCAGGTTGGCGAAACCCTGGAGAAGCGGGTGCAACTGGCGAACGAGATCTTCAAAGGCGTGATAGTCCCACAGTTCATCATCTTGCCGATGGCGCTCGCCCTGGTCTGGTTCGCGCTCACACGCGGCCTTTCGCCGCTGGCCGAACTGCAGCAGCGCATTCGCGACCGCCGGCCGGATGACCTGAGTCCGATCGAGTCCGGCCAGGTGCCCGAGGAAATCTCGCCTTTGGTTCGATCGCTCAACGACATGCTGGAGCGCCTGTCGCAAACCATCCATATGCAGAAGCGTTTCATCGCCGATGCAGCGCATCAGATGAAAACGCCGCTGGCGGGAATGCGCATGCAATCGGAACTGGCGCTGCGTGAAACGAACCAGGAAGAGATTCATCGTTCGCTCGAACAGCTTTCAAAAAGCTCGCAATCGGCGACCCGACTAGTCAACCAATTGCTTGCGCTTGCGCGTGCCGAGAACCAGACCCCCGACGCAAAATCGTTCGAACTGCTCGAACTATCCGAAGTAGCACGCAACGTGGTGCAGGATTGGGTACAGGCCTCGTTCACCCGTCGCATCGATCTGGGCTTCGAGCAGCCCGGACATGCGGTGATGGTACGCGGCAATCCGCTGATGCTGCGCGAGTTGCTAAGCAACCTGATCGACAACGCGCTGCGTTATACCCCGCCCTCGGGCAGCGTCACCGTGCGGGTCCGCACCATCGACGGACAAAGGCGGGCGCTGCTCGAAGTGGAGGATACCGGGCCAGGCATTCCGCCGTCCGAGCGCGGGCATGTGTTCGAACGCTTTTACCGCATCCTCGGCAGCAATACGGAAGGCAGCGGCCTGGGACTGGCGATCGTACGGGAAATCGCTCAGCAACATGATGCCAACGTCGAAATTTTTCATAATCCTCATAGCCACGATCCTAAGTTCCCGGGCAGCCTGTTCCGGGTAACGCTTGCGATTGAGCGGCGTACCGACTTCATAGAGGACATCGGCTGACATGCAATCGCAATCCGTACAAACACCAATGGACAAACATGCGGCGCACTGGCGTGCCACCCGGCGTTTCACCGTCGTCTTGCTCTGCATATGGCTGGCGGTTACCTTCTGCGTTATTTTCTACGCCCGGTTGCTATTCGAGTTCACGCTGTTCGGCTGGACTTTTTCGTATTACATGGCGGCGCAAGGCACCCTGTTCATCTATGTGATCCTGGTGGGCGCGTATGCCTGGTACATGCCGAAGCTCGACGCCCGCTTCGACCATGGATTCGACGACAACAAGGACGCCGGTGAAAAATAAGTCCTTCTTTTGGCAACTGGTGCGCAATTACACCTGCTACACGCTGGGCTTCATTCTTTTCTTGTTGTCGCTGGCGATCCTCGAAAAGGAAGGATTGCCGCGGCTCTGGGTCGGCTACATTTTCATTTTCTCCACCATCGTGCTGTATGCCGGGATCGGGGTCATCAGCCGCACTTCCGACGTGTCCGAATACTATGTCGCGGGACGGCGCGTCCCTGCCCTCTTCAACGGCATGGCGACTGCCGCGGACTGGATATCGGCGGCCAGTTTCATCAGCCTCGCCGGCGGCCTCTATCTGTATGGTTTCGATGGACTGGCATATGTCATGGGATGGACCGGAGGCTTCTGCCTGGTCGCATTGCTGATCGCGCCGTATCTGCGCAAATTCGGCCAGTACACCATCCCCGATTTTCTGGTGGCGCGATACGTGGGCCGATACAACGACGACGTCGTGCGAATCGCTACCGCGCTTGCAACCATCATCGTGTCCTTTACCTACGTGGTCGCGCAGATATACGGCGTTGGCCTGATCACGTCGCGATATACCGGAATCGATTTCTCCGTCGGCATCTTCCTCGGCCTGGCCAGCATCCTGGTCTGCTCCTTCCTCGGCGGAATGCGCGCTATCACCTGGACCCAGATCGCGCAGTACATCATCATGCTGATCGCCTATCTGACGCCGGTAGTCTGGCTGGCGGTGAAGCACACCAACATCCCGGTTCCCCAGGTCGCTTTCGGTTCGGCCTTGTCCAAGCTGAGCGATAGGGAACGGCAGTTGACTGCTGATCCGAAAGAACAGGAGGTCCGCGCGGTATTCAGGCAGCGTGCCGACGAGTACAGCGCCAAGCTGAAAGCGCTTCCGAGATCGTGGGAAGAGGGCCGCATCGCCACGCAGAGCAACCTGGAGACGCTTTCGGCCAACGGGGCGACTTTCGCGGAGATCAAGGCGGCGA
>JAQGLQ010000227.1 GCA_028292785.1 Noviherbaspirillum sp.
GAATATTCGGCGTCGGTCGCATACAGGTCGAGCAACACATCCTTGTAATCGGCGATCGAGCCGGGCCTCGAGCGGGCGCGCATGCGTACTAGCCGGAATACCGGCAAATCATCGGCATGCACCGAAAACAGCATGTTCTTGGTCAGGATGAAGGCCACCGTGACAATGCGCGACGGACCATCTTCTTCTTCGAGCAGAAAATCGGTGCGGAGATGAAGATCGCCATTTTCGGCTTCGTAATATCGGGCCGATGCCTCGATATCCTTTACTTCGTCTTCACCGGGCAGCGTGACGCCGTAAATGCTTTTCACCCAGTCCCGTTCTTCGTCATTGGGGTCGGTCAGATCCACCCACACAGGCTTGGCATTCTCCAGATCACGTCGACTTTCGATATTGATCTGGCTAAGCCGCCCGTTTTGCAAGACGAATACATTGATCATGTGCTCTCCCGGCCAGCGCCTTTTTCATGCACATAGCCATTGTGCAGACTCGCGTCTGCACATCATTAAATTTTGGGAACGTAGCCGTGAGGCTTGGACGCGCCCGCCCGCTAGTGTGGCGAGAGGCGCTTTGATGAAGCTGCTAAAGCACTATCTCGCCGGTTGACCGTCGGCTAACGGCTGACAATATGTACTGGGACTACCCAAGACGGGTCTCCGAAAACGAAAACAGCGCAAGTGTACTTATAACCATTAACAGAGGCAAGCATTGAAGCGGTTACTCATACCGCGCCGCTTGCCGATCTGAAATGGAGAGAATCATGGGCGCCCCGTTCGCTTGCTGCGGCGCTGTTTTTCCAGCGGCTTTACGATGCGATGAGGGGCCGGCAGGGGATCACGGGAGTTCGGCCGCTCCCATGCGGCGCAGGATCAGATTGGTGCGCCGGGCAAGATAGGAGGAGCCGCGGTTCTTGTCATAGAAGCGCGGCTTGGGAAGCATGACTGCCAGCCGGGCCGCCTGGGCTGGCGAGAGATTGGCGGCGGAGATGCCGTAATAGTGTTGCGCAGCCGCTTCCGCGCCGAAGACACCATTGCCCCACTCGACCACATTAAGATAGATCTCGAAAATCCGTTCCTTGCTCATCCAGTATTCGAGCATGTAAGTGATGACCACTTCCTGCCCTTTTCGCAGATAGCTGCGCTCGCCCGACAGGAACAGGTTTTTGGCGAGCTGCTGGGTGATGGTCGAGCCGCCCGCGATGACCTTTCCCTTCTTCGTATTCTTTTCATAGGCCTTTTGCATCGCTTCCCAGTCGACGCCCTCATGGCCGGAAAAATTCGAATCCTCGGCGGCAATGATCGCGCGTTTGAGGTTGTTCGATATGCGATCGTACGGCACCCATTTGTGCTTGAGCCGGGCGGCGGCATTTTTCTCGCGCAGTATGGAAAGTTGCTGGCGCATGAAACTGGTCGACTGCGGATTGTGGTCGACCCACCACCATATCTGGGCGAAAAAGTAAGCCTGCACCGCCAGCACGATGACGACGGACGTGACGACCAGCCATAAGAACAGCCTGCCCAGGAGTTTCATCGCGGCGTCAAAGTCCGGCGCGCAGTTCGGCGAACACCGGCGCGGTATCCGGTCGGACGCCGCGCCAGATGAAAAACGATTCCGCCGCCTGCTCGACGAGCATGCCGAGGCCGTCTCGCGCGACAGCGCCGAGACCGGCGGCATGCCGCATGAAAACGGTCGGCTCTTTGCCGTACATCATGTCGTACGCAAGCGTGCCGGCGCTGAATGCGGACGAAGGGATCGACGGAACGTCGGCGGCGAGGCTGGCGGAAGTGGCGTTCACGATGATGTCGAACGGCCCCCCGACAGCGCTGAAATCGCTGGCCACCACCTTGCCATATGCCGAAAACTGTCCGGCCAGTTCAAGCGCCTTCGACACGGTACGATTGGCGATCACAAGTTCCGCCGGCCTTTCATTCAGAAGCGCAAGCATGACGCCGCGCGCCGCGCCGCCAGCGCCGAGCAACAACACACGCGCCGATCTGATTGGAAGGCCGGCATTGTGCATGATGTCGGCAACCAGGCCGACGCCATCGGTATTGTCGCCCGTGATCGCCGTGCCATCGAATTTCAGGGTATTGACCGCTCCGGCGGCTCGCGCGCGTTCGCTCAGCACGTCGGACAACGCGTGTGCTTCGAGCTTGAACGGCACCGTGACATTCGCGCCTTTTCCTCCTTCCGCGATGAACGCGCGCACCGTATGCGCAAAGCCATCGAGCGGCGCGAGCATGCGCTCGTATTCCAGAACCTGGTTCGTTTGCCTGGCAAAGCGCGCATGGATCTCCGGAGACTTGCTGTGCGCGATCGGATGTCCGATGACTGCGTATCGGTCTTTCATAGTGATCAGTTCGCCGGGCCGCGCAGATTGGCCTCGAGAGCGCCTTCCTTGGTAAATCTGAAATTGGTCACGAGCACCCAGACATCGTCCTTGCCGACCGAGCGCATACTCTTGGGAAATTTGTCGAATGGCGCGGAACGACGCACGATGCGCTTGGCGGCTTCGTCAAGCACCGGAATTCCCGAGGACCTGTCGACAGTCACGCCACCATCCTTTTCATAGATGCTGCCGTCCTGGTAAATCGATATGGAAACCACAAGCTCGCCGTACAGCTTTTTGCCGTCCTTCCGGGGGAAATTCAGTGTACCGACTTTCTCGATGCGTTCACGCAGCATATCGTAATAGATCGCATAACCGGCTTCCTTCGTGCTGGGGGAGATGACGGTCTTTTTCGGACGCTTGTTGTAATCCTCGATATTCTTCGCGATCTCGGCTTCCCTGCGCCGGATCTCTTTCATGCTTTCGGATTCGCTCGCGGCGTCGGCCCGCGACGGCACATCCCTGGCTTTCACCATATCGGCTGAAGTCGAAAACGTCGATGGCGACTTCTTCGTCTGCGCAAGGATGCGCTGTTGCTGTTCCAGTTCTTCGATGCGGCGCTGCATGGCCTGCAGACTGTCGCCGTCCTCGCTCCTTCGCATGTCGGGCAGCGGCGATTTCGCCCTCCCCGCGTCCGCATTGCCGCCGCCGTCGAGGTTGGCCTGGGCTATCGCATCCGCCTTGATCGGCTTCCGGTCGTGCCTGGAATTGACGAGGATGACTTCGAGTCCCGGATCCATGGGCTGGAACTTGAACGTGTCCGGTGATGTGAAACGCACCGCCAGCAGCGCGCCATGCACCAGGATAGATGCGGCGACGGCGATGGAGAGGGTGCGGTTTTGAAGGACAAGCTTCACGCGAGGGAATCGGGCCGGTTACAGGAGGAAAGAATTTTACGATAAAGCCCGCCGGATTTAGACGAACTTTTCGCGCGCTTTCACTCTGTTACCGATCCGGCATCGGCTTCGCTTCCGGAAGTGGTCGTTTCGTCATCGGGAACCGCGGCCGGTGTTGCAATTTCGAGCAGGCGCGCCTCGATTGTCAGGTCCACTTCGTCCCAGCGCAGCAATTCGAGCCTGACCTGAACGCCGCGCGCCACCTGTGGCATTCCTGGCAACCTGATGATCAGCGGGATGTCGACGAGACGCAACACTTCGTCTTTCAATACCACCGCATCGACCTGCCTGGCCTTTTCCTGTGTCAGCCAGCGCAGGCACCAGAAGCGTTCCATGTCGGACTGAAAATCGCCATACGCGTCATATGCGGCATCGAAGGCCGATACCACTGCGAACAGGTCGGCATCCTTGGGCTTGAACGGCGCCACAAACGGCGCGGTGACGCCGTGTTGGATGCACGCGAGGATCTGCCATTGATTGACCAGATCGGTATATCGCCGCAACGGCGAAGTGCTCCATGCATACTGATCGACGCCGAGACCCTGGTGCGGCGCGGCGTGGGTCACCATGCGCACCTGCATCTTGCCGGCCCATCCGCCGCCGCCCGCGCCCTGGCTGCGATAGATGCCGGGCACGCCGTGGTCATGCATGAGCTTGCCCCAGGTGCTGTTCGCGAAAATCATCAGCTCGGCCACGATCTTGTCGAGAGGCGCACCGCGCTTGCGGCGGCTGATGGTGACGACATCGTCTTCGACATAAAAATTGAAGTCGACCCGATTGGTTTGCTCCGGTCTCAGGCCGAAGCTTTCGCGCTTCGCCATGCGGCCCTGTTCCAGTACCTGGGCCCACTTCCATAGCAGTGCGATCTCGTCCTTGTGCGCATACTCACCCGCCCCGGCCGCCAGGTTTTCCTCCGTGACGAGCGCATCGAGATGGTTATGCCGCAGGTTGGTCTTGATCGGGACCGCCTCGGCCCTGGTTTCGGTTGCCACGATCGACCAGTCCGCCGGATCAACTGTCACGTACAAAGATACCGCCGGGCAGGTTCTGCCTTCCGCCAGAGTAAAGGATTCGACCAGCGCATCCGGCAGCATGGTGATTTTGTCGCCCGGCATATAGACCGTCGACAGCCTGCTCCGCGCGATCCCGTCGATCGCGTCGCCGCGCTTGATGCCGAGCGCGGGCGCGGCGATATGGATGCCGATGCGTGCCCGGCCGTCGTCCAGCATCACCACGGAGAAAGCGTCATCGATTTCAGTCGTGGTCACATCATCGATGGAAAACGCCTGTACGTCGGCGACCGGCAATGACGGCACGTCCGGCAGAGCCACCGCCGGGAAATCGGTCCCTTTCGGAAAATGCTCGATCAGGAACCGTGACAGGTGCAGGTCTTTGGCCGAACTGATTCCGCCGGCCGACAGCATCAGTCGCTGGGGCGTGAGCTGCAGCTCGCTGCATGCGGCTTCAAGGGCCTTGTACTCGATGCCGTTCTTGTCGGGCTTGAACAGCAGTTGCAGCGCGCAGGACTTGATGGCATCGGGCAAGCGGTTCGCCTTCAACTCTTCCACATACTGC
>JAQGLQ010000242.1 GCA_028292785.1 Noviherbaspirillum sp.
CGAACGACTGCGCATGAGCCGCATGCGCGAGGCCCGCGGTCAGCAGGATGGCGGCCGCGAGGCGCGCAAGCATGGCGCGAGGAAAATTCATCGCCGTCTCCTTGGTTGTTTTGAATTTATTACAGCATGCTTTAATCGCGCTTAGCAAGAAATAATTTCCACGAGAAGGGACAGTGTTCCGTTATACGGACCATCATTGCCGATACGAAATGCATCGACAATCGAATCGGCCGCAGGCTTGACATTCGTTCTTTTATGTGGAACGACGTTCTTGACACCTTTTTGTTTCGGGTACTATGATCAACCAACAAAGGCGGCGCATCAAAACCAGTCGCATAAAGAAACGCAGCCTTGAAAAGAATTCCCGGCACCAGTTGACCGGACAAACGCAATTCGCGAGGAGACACAATGAGTGGCAGACTTGAAGGCCGGGTGACGATCGTCACCGGCGGCGGACATGGCATCGGCAAAGCGTACGCGACACGGCTCGCGTCGGAAGGCGCAAAGATCGTCATCGCCGAGATCGATGAAAAAGCGGCGCTTGCGGTGGCGCAGGAACTGACCGCCGCGGGCCATGAAGCGATTGGCCTGCGCACCGATGTATCCGATCCCGCCAGCGTCGAAAAGATGGCGGCGGCAGCGATCGAGCGCTTCGGCAGGATCGACGTGCTGGTCAACAATGCGGCGATTTTCGCGACCGTGCCGATGTCGCGCTCCCCCTTCGACGAGATTACCGTCGACGAGTGGGATCGCATGATGACGGTCAACGTCAAAGGCACATGGCTCGCCAGCTGCGCCGTCATTCCCCAGATGCGCAAGCAGGGCTACGGCAAGATCATCAACATCAGTTCCGGCACCGCGATCAAAGGCTCGCCCAGCCGCATCCATTACGTCACATCCAAGGCCGGCATCCTCGGCTTTACCAAGACCCTCGCCAACGAAGTCGGCAAGGACAATATCTGCGTCAATTGCGTGGCTCCCGGCAGTACCCTGTCGGAAGAAAATCCCGACGAGGGCGTTCTGAAGATGCGCAACGTGGCGGCCAACGCGCGCGCGTTGAAGCGCGTGCAGACCCCGGACGACCTGACCGGCGCCATCGTGTTTTTCGCATCGGCGGACAGCGATTTCATCACCGGCCAGACGCTGGTGGTGGACGGCGGTTCCTGCCTGCACTAACCGACCCACCGCACCATCCATGGAGCTAGCATGAAGCTAAACGACGAATTCGGCCTGAAGGTCCTGCGAACCGCCGAAGAAGAAACACAGGGCTGGAAAATGATGATTGGCGGGAAGTGGGTCGAGAGCCGTTCCGGCAAGCGGATGACCTCGATGAATCCGGCCTACGACGAAGAGATCGCCCAGGTCCCGGCCGGCAATGCCGAAGACATTCAGCTCGCGGTCGACGCGGGCAAGGCGGCCTTCCCCGCATGGAGCAAGATGCACGTGGACGAGCGCGCCAAGCATTGCAAGCAGTTCGCCAATGCCGTACGCGGCATGGCCCGCGAACTCGGCATGCTCGACGCCATCGATAGCGGCAATGCCTTCACGCCGATGGTGGACGATGCCAGGAAGGGCGCATCGCTGCATGACTTCTTTTCCGGGCTCGGCATGGAGATGAAGGGACAGACCATTCCGACTCCCGACGGCGGACTCGATTACACCCGTCCGCAGCCTTTCGGCGTGGTGGGCCGCATCATCCCCTTCAACCATGCCATCTCATTCGCCGCCGGCAAGATCGCGCCGGCGCTCGTCGCCGGCAACACCGTCATTCTCAAGCCGGCCGACCAGACTCCGCTGTCGGCACTGTGGATGGGCAAGCTGGTGCAGGAATGCTTTCCGCCCGGCGTAGTCAACATCGTTACCGGCGACGGCCCGACCTGCGGCGGTGCGCTGGCCGCGCACAAGGATGTGCGGCGCATCGCCTTTACCGGCAGCGTGGAGACCGGGCGCGCGATCACGCGCGCCGCAGGAATCAAGAACCTGAGCCTTGAGCTCGGCGGAAAAAATCCGCTGATCGTTTATCCGGACGTGGATATCGAGAAGGTGGCCGCGGCGGCCGTGGCCGGCATGAACTTCAGCGTGTCGCAGGGACAGTCCTGCGGCTCGAACTCAAGGGTGTTCGTGCATAAGAGCATCAAGGAAAAATTCACCGAAGCCGTGCTGGCGCGCTGCGAGAAAATCAGGATCGGCCTGCCCGAACTCGAAGCGACCCAGATGGGACCGGTGATTTCGCGCCGCCATTACGACCGCGTGATGGGCTACATCCACGCCGGCCGCGAAGAAGGCGCGCGCGTGTTGCGCGGCGGCGGCCATGCGCCGGGCGAAGCCTTGAAACATGGCTATTTCGTCGACATCACCATTTTCGACAAGGTCCGGCACGGCATGAAGATCGAGCGCGAGGAAATCTTCGGGCCGGTGATGGGCATCATCGAATGGGATGACGAAGCGAGGATGCTGGAAGAGGTCAACGACAGCGATTACGGCCTGTGCGCGAATATCTGGACCAACGATATCTCTACCGCCATGCGCATGGCCGACGCGGTGGAAGCCGGTTATGTCTGGATCAACGGCCACGGCGGCAAGCGCTTCAAGGGCGCGCCCTTCGGCGGCTTCAAGGATAGCGGCGTCGGACGCGAGCATTCGATCGATGAATTGATGAGTTATACGCAGATGAAGAACATTAATATCGCTTACTGATTTTCCGATAGCGCCGGGCGCGCCGCAGCAATCCATCGTCGAAGGGAGAAGAAATTGAAAGCCGATTTCAAACGTATCCTTGCCGTTGCGGTTTCCGTGCTGGCGCTGGCCCAGCTTCCCGTGCGCCACGCGCATGCGCAGTCCCTGCAGCAGCTCGCCGCCTACAGCGCCGAAGACCGCGAGCAGCGCCTGCTCGAAGGCGCTAAAAAGGAAGGCTCCCTGCTCTGGTATACCACCACCCCGGTGGTGTATGCCAACCAGCACGTCGAGCCCTTCG
>JAQGLQ010000264.1 GCA_028292785.1 Noviherbaspirillum sp.
GTGTTGCCGACTTCCTGGTCCGCCTATTCTTGTGCGTCGCTTCACCGCTTGGTACGCAACTTCTATATTTGCCGATCCATCTTGCCCGCAAGGATATCGACGGGATGTTTTCCAGCATTTTTATATGCGTCCAAGTTGGCCAACAGCATTGCAATGCATGTCGAAATCGACTGCACGTTTTGATGCTTCGCGATTAGCTCGTTTTCTGTTATCCGGTTTTCGTGGGGCTCGACAGGACATAGCAGTCCAGGGCCTTTGATTTCTGGCCTGCAGTGGCCTCCCTTGGGTAGAAAAACCTCTACGCCTCTCTTCGTGGGCGTGGCAGTGAACAGACCCACCAGCCATCGCACGAAGCGCATCCACATGCCATCCGCGACCCAATCCCCTTTTTCCGTGAGCGCTACGGATTTCAGCTGCTCCGGTTTGTGGCCGAATCGTCGTGCTGCCTCATCGACGATGGCCAATGCTCCTTTGCCCAGAGGCATGCCGTTGACACTGAAGTTATCGATATCATGATAAGCCCCGGCGACCGCCGCCAAGCCTCCGCCCATTGAATATCCGCCGGTCTTGATCGGCATGAACGTTTGAGATGAACGGTTATCGCCGCTGGGGATCGTCTTCGCCTTGTCCTTGAAGAATCCTTTTACTACGCCTGCCAGTTTGATTGCCGCTTTCATGTTCGGCGGCACCTTGCCGGTAATATTCAGAATGCAGTTCCACGTATTGCGCCCAGCTTGGAACTCATTCAAGCCTTCAAAAAACAGTACCGGCTGAATGACGTCCTGTACCGAGCCATCGCTGTTGGTCACCTTCTCCTTGAAGAGAGCTAGCTTGGCTTGCAGACCGGATTCAGGATGCTCGAACGTCATCCAGCCGTCACCGATGCTATAGGTAATCTCAGTCGGAGTACCGTCAAAAGCGTTCTGAATCTCTGTCTTGAGCGATTGCTCCAAAGGGCCGTCGCTATCTAACCCAAAGTTGTCCTCATAAAATCCGCCCCGGTACTCACCCTTCAAGCTCGACCTGTGCCCAAAAAAGAATTGGAAATAATCGATGTAGCTGACACTCTTTCGTGCCAGCTTGCCGCGATCAATGTTTGCAGGAGTTTGGACCTCTGTCTTGAAGGCATGCGCGCAGTCTGTCACCTCGTCGCGAAACGGATTCTCGGTCTTTCCATTGTTTTTCAAGATAACGCCGACAAGATTCTGCGGTACTTTCGTTGTTCCCGCGATTGGGTCGGTTGCCGGTTGTCCGATATGCGGAAAGCTCCCTAAGGCGAAAGGGCCTTGATTCAGGCTAGATAAGCTGAACATCCATACTCCTGATTTTCAATGATGTAAAAGTGCGGCAGCGGCATCGATCTGGTTCGTCCGGAGGACGTCAGCAGTGATTTGATATTTCCGGTCCGCCGGACATTACCTATTCCGGAGCGACGCCAAAAGTGTTCGCATATTCTTCGTCCCTTGCCGCAGTCAACAGTGCTTTCATCCTCTGGGCGTACCCGACGAACGAGAAAAGCGTATCCGACAGCAATGGCATGTCGTGTTGCGCCCGGCACCGCATCGACCAGGTATAAACAATTCCTTCGCCTTCATCCGCATAGGCGAGCACGCCCGCTTCTTCGCTCGATAGCCACAGGTTCAATCGGAGCGCTTGGACAAAAACGCCGTTGCTGAATATCTGCGGGGCGCATAAGAGAAGGCAGTGGAAACCGTAGCGATCGTCGACGGTCGAGAACGTGAGCACAACCACGAGGCCATCGGTCAGTTGCAAGGCACAGTTGCCATCCTCGTCGGGATGTACGGCGAATCCGAGCTTCGACTCCAGATCGCGGATCTCCGGCATAAGAAGAGCAAGCGCGCTTTGCATCAAAGTCTTTCTACCTTCAAGCGAGGGCACGGTGCTTATTTTTAAATAGGGGGTAAGAAAAGGCATCATGTATTAGCTGGTATTAGCTCGCCTCAGCTCAAAACTCATCTTGTGCCTTTGCACGATCCGACGGTTTGCGCGTCGCGGCAAGCACCGCTTCTCGGTATGTAAAGTGCATTTAATATACATAGGTGTATAAATTTGGCGGCATGACCGGCGCATGCAGGGCATGCAATGGGGCGGCCTCTTGTGAACCAATCGCCGGTGTTTATGCCTCATCGATATGGTCAACAAGAGGAGCTTGCACTATGGATACGAACCAGCAGAAAGGTGCTGCAGCGCAGCCGGCCGAAGAGGAATTGAAAAAGCATGGCGACCAGCTGGCGCAACAGGTCAAGAATGCGGCCGGGCAGCCGTCGCAAGACAAGGATGTGAAAAAGCGCGAAGACAACGCGGAAGATTAGCGGCTTGTAAGGAGGCACGGCACTCTGCATCCGTCAAGACCTGGGGTCCTCAGGTCTGACGCGCATAGCTGATCGTCAGCATTTCCCATTGGTGGCCATCGGGTTCATTCCAGTAGACGCCGCGGCCTCCGTGCCAAGTATTGATCCGGAGGTCGACCGCGCCATGCACATTGCTGCGATAGGGTATTCCGGCCGCCCTGATGCGACCGAGAATCGCGTCGAATTCGTTCTCGGCCACCCGGAAGCAATAATGAATCCTTGGAACGGGCTCGGTCCATTCATCGAAGTCCAGGGTCAATCCATCGTTTAGATAGACGGCAACGAACGGTCCGGCGCTTGCCGGTGACCATGGTACGCCGAGCAGCTCCGCCAGCAGCTTCGCCGACGCGGTTTTATTACGGGCCGGGACCATCAGGTGATCGAGATGAACGGTCATGGTGTTCTCCTCTTGCGTAATGCGTTGTCCCCCTGGCGGGAAAAGATGCCGCGTCGTACCCGCTTATCACGCATCGTAAATCATCTATCCCGACTGCGCGCCGATCAACTGCACCAGCGGCAGTACCCGTTCCGACCGTTCTTCCACTTTCAGGCAAAGCAGATGATCGGCCCGCGTCCTTCCCAGATTGAGCGCCGCGACCGGCTTGCCCGCTTCCGCCATGAGCCTGCATAGCCGATAGCTCGAATGCACCATCAGCGACGAACCCACCGCCAGCAGCGCGTCAGCGGCCAGCACTTTCCGTTCCGCTTCCTCGGTGCGCAGGCGCGGCACGCCGTCGCCGAAGAACACCACATCAGGCATGAGCATGCCCGTGCAGTATGGGCATACGGGAATGTGAAAATCGGTCAGCCGATCTGGTTCGAGATGGGCGTCGCCATCCGGGGCGGGCAGGGCAACCGCGTCAGCCATCGCGGGATTCGCATTTTCAAGCAGCGACTGAACCAAACCGCGCGCATGCCGTGCTCCGCATTGAAGGCATATGACCGCGTGGATGCATCCGTGAAGCTCGACGACGTCGGTACTCCCGGCGCGCCGATGCAGGCCATCCACGTTCTGCGTGATGATTCCGCCGCGCGTCGCCAGCCGGGCGATCGCGCGATGTCCCTCGTTCGGCTCGGCGCTGGCGAGCGTCGGCCACCCCGCCATGCTGCGGGCCCAGTAGCGCCGCCGGACCGATTCCGAATTGCGGAAGTCCGGTCCCTGGATGGGCGGCTTGCCGCGCCGCACGCCGTCCCGGTCCCGGTAATCGGGAATGCCCGAAGCGGTGCTGATTCCCGCGCCGGTCAGCCAGACCAGGTTCGGATGCCGTGCGATGAAATCGGCAAGCTGCGTTGCGGCTTCGAGAGCTTGGTTTTCCATAAATTCCGCCTCAACGCATGTCGTTCAGGTGGCAGGCGGAGTAATGGCCCGGCGCGACTTCCTTGAGCAGTGGTTCCTCCGCCGAGCAGCGCGGCATCGCATGCGGACAGCGCGGATGGAAATGGCAGCCTGAAGGCGGATGCAGCGGCGAGGGAATCTCGCCCTTGATCGGGATGAAATGTTTCTTCTTCACTTCGAGGCGCGGCGCTTCGGCCAGCAGCGCCTGAGTGTACGGATGGTTGGGCGCGGAAAACAGCTGATCGGCCGGCAGGTCTTCGACGATGCGCCCGAGATACATCACCGCGACCCGGTCGCTTAGATGATGTACCACGGACAGGTCGTGGCTGATGAAGAGATAGGTCAGGTTCAGCTCATCGCGCAGCCGCATGAACAGGTTCAGTATCTGCGCCTGGATCGACACGTCGAGCGCCGCGACCGCTTCATCGCACACGAGGAACTCGGGCTTGACCGCGAGTGCCCGGGCGATGCCGATGCGCGCGCGCTGGCCGCCGGAGAACTGATGCGGAAAACGCCGCATGACGGCCGCATCGAGGCCGACCTGCTGCAGCAGATCCTCGACATAGGCTTCCTGCCCGGCGCGCGAGACCATGCCATGCGCCAGCGGCGCTTCGCCGACGATGTCGCGCACCCGCATGCGCGGATTGAGCGAAGCGTACGGATCCTGGAAAATCATCTGCAATGCGAGCGTCGTCGCGCTGCCGCTTGCGTCAAGCTCCTTGCCTTTCCACAGCCGTCTTCCTTCGGAGAGTGGAAGCAGGCCGACCGCCATGCGGCCCAGCGTCGACTTGCCGCATCCCGATTCGCCGACCAGCCCGAACACTTCGCCCGGGCGAATCGCGAGACTGACCCGGTCCACCGCATGCACCGCCTGCTCCGGGACGCTTGCGCCGAACAGTTTGCCGGCCCGCGCGAACAGGGGCGCCGGCTTCGCGAAGCGTTTCGATACCTGCTGCAATTCAAGGATGGGTTCAGGATTCATGCGGCGCCTCGACCGTATGCGGCGACGCGCCGACAGGATGAAAGCAGCGAAACTCGCGTCCGCCGTCATCCACCGTGATGGCCGGATCGTTGACGCACACCGCCGTGGCGCGCGGACAGCGTCCGCGGTACGGGCAGCCTTCAGGCCTGTTCAGCGGCGAGGGCGGACTGCCCGGAATCGGATGCAGCGGCTGCCGGCGCGTGCCGCGCGCCGGAATCGAATCCATCAACCCTCGCGTATAAGGGTGGCGCGGGTCCTCGATCACCTGGTTCACCGTGCCCTGTTCCACGATGATGCCCGCGTACATCACGGCGACGCGGTCGGCCAGACCGGCGACCACGGCCAGATCGTGGGTGATCCAGATCAGGCTGGTGCCCGACTCGCGGCACAAGGTCTGCATCTCGTGCAGGATCTGCCCCTGGATCGTGACGTCGAGCGCCGTGGTCGGTTCGTCGGCGATGATCAGGTCAGGCTTGTTCAGTAGCGCGATCGCAATCGCCACCCTCTGCCGCATGCCGCCCGAAAACTGATGGGGATAAGCATTCAGTCGCTCTTCCGGCGAAGGAATGCCGACCCGCGCCAGCGCTTCGCGCGCGCGTTCGCGCGCGGCCGCCTTGCCGACGCGCTCATGCGCGAGCACGGCTTCGATCATCTGCGTATCGATGCGCAGCACCGGATTGAGGGTCATCATCGGGTCCTGGAAAATCATCGCGATGCGGTTGCCGCGCAATGCGCGCAGCTGCGCTTGATTCATGCGCCGCAAGTCCTGTCCCTTGAACAGGATGCGGCCATCGACGATCTCGCCGGGCGGATCGATGAGGCCGAGGATGGAATTGCCGGTGATCGACTTGCCCGATCCCGATTCGCCCACCAGCCCGAGTATTTCGCCGGCGCCGATCCGGAAATCGACCCCGTCCACCGCCTTGACGATGCCGGCGCGAGTGTAGAACCAGGTCTTCAGGTTCTCGACTTCGAGCACCGGGCATGTTGCGGCCGACATCATGATCCCGCCTCCAGGCGCGGATTGAGCACGTCGCGCAGGCGGTCGGCGACCAGGTTGATGGAGACGATGGTGAGCAAGAGGGCCAGTCCCGGAAAAAAGCTGATCCAGTATTTGCCGGTCATCATGTATTGAAAGCCGTTGGCGATCAGGAGACCCAGCGATGGCTCGGTCGGCGGCAGGCCGAGGCCGAGAAACGACAGCGTCGCTTCCAGTCCGATCGCGGCCGCGACCTGCAGTGCCGCCACCACGATCAGCGGCGGCAGGCAGTTGGGCAGCAGGTGGTGAAACAGAATGCGCGGCGTGGACAGCCCGAGCAGCCGTGCCGCTTCGATGTATTCCTTGCGCCGCTCGACCATCGCCGCGCCGCGCATGGTGCGCGCATAGTAAGCCCATTGCACCGCCACCAGAGCGGCCACGATCTTGCCGGCGCCCTTGCCGAGAATCGCGAGCAGGATCAGCGCGATCAGGATCGCCGGAAAGGAAAGCTGGATGTCGGCGATGCGCATGATCAGCGCTTCGACCTTGCCGCCAAAGAAGCCTGCTATCAGACCGAGCGTCATGCCGAGCGCCAGCGCCAGCAGCGTGGCGGACACTCCGACGGCGATGCTGACGCGCAGGCCGTACAGAATCGCCGACAGCATGTCCCGGCCTTGCTCATCGGTGCCGAGCAGATAAACCCGTGAACCGTCCGCCGAGGGCGAGCCGGGCGCAAGCCGCGAATCGGAAATGTCGAGCTGAGCGAGATCGTAGGGATTTTGCGGCGCGATCCAGGGCGCGAAGGCGGCGGCCAGCAGAATAGCCAGCAGCAGGAGCATGCCGAGCGCGGCTGTCCTGCTGCCGAAAAAATCGCCGGCGAAGCGCCGGAATGGATGATCGGCGAACGCAGCCGTCGTCATGCGCGCGCCTCCGTAAGCCCGCCTGCCCCGCCCCCGGCTTCTCCTCCGATCCGTACGCGCGGATCGAGCAGCGAATAGATGATGTCGACGGCAAGATTGATGAGCACGTACATGGTCACGGTCAGCAGCAGATACGCCACGATCACCGGACGGTCGAGTACCGCGATGGAATCGAGCAGCAGCTTGCCCATGCCGGGCCAGGCGAAGATCGATTCGGTGACCACCGAAAACGCGATCAGCGACCCGAACTCGAGGCCGATGACCGTCACGATCGGCACCATGATGTTTTTCAGCAGATGCACGCCGATCACGCGGCTTTCGTGCAATCCCTTGGCGCGCGCGAAGCGCACATAGTCCTGCGACAGGGCTTCGCGCGTGCCGGCGCGCGTCAGCCGGATGATCAGCGACAGCTTGAACAGTGCGAGGTTGGCAGCCGGCATGGCGATATGTTTCCAGCCTTCGAGGCTCAGCAGCGACACCGGCACGCCGAACAGGTTTTCTGTCGGGCCGCGGCCGCTGGCCGGCAGCCACCCTAGATATACCGAGAACATCATGATCAGCACCAGGCCGACCCAGAAGGTAGGCAGCGAGAAGCCGAGGATCGACACCGTCATGATGGTCTTGCCCGACAGCGCGTCGGGCCGCAGCCCGGCCCACAGCCCGAGGGGAATGCCGAGCACGACCGCGATCAGCATCGCCGCCGTCGCGAGTTCCAGCGTCGCCGGCATGCGGTCGGCGATCAGCGCGAGGGCCGACGTGCCATGCACGAAAGAATTGCCGAGGTCACCGCTCAGCGCATGCCGCAGGAATAGCGCGTACTGCTCCCATATCGGCCGGTCCAGCCCGAGCGCCGCAGTGGCGCGCGCGATCTCCGCCTTGTCCGCCTGCGGGTTGATCAGGATCTCGACCGGATTGCCGATCGCATAGACGCCCATGAACACCAGTAGCGACATGATGAACAGCACGGCGATGGTTTGCAGCAGGCGGCGCGAAAGAAACGAGAGCATGGATGGCTAAGCGGGCACGCGATAATGGTTTGAATTCTCCATCCTCCCGCGCGCGAGAGTAGGGAGAGTAGGATCACTCCGAGGATTCACTCCGGAACGAACTGATGCGCGAACGTAAACTCGTCCGTCCGCGCATTGTATTTCAATCCCTTGCGCACCGCCCACGTCGCATATTGATGATGCAGGGGAATCACCGCATAGTCCTTCATCGCGATGACGGCGCCTTCCCTGGCGAACGCTTCCCGTTTTTTCATATCGACCGAAGACAAGGCTGCCCGGACCGACTCATCCACTTTCGGATTGCTGTACCGGCCCCAGTTCCAGGTGCCCCAGCCGCTATCCGGGTTGGGCGTGCCCACCACCGAGCGCAGGGCGAAGTCACCGGCCAGCGAACCCCAGCCGAGCAGCGCCATGCTGAATTCGCCGGCGCGCGCCTTGCCGAAATAAGATGACAGCGGCAGCGTTTCCACCTTGGCCTGGATGCCGGCCCTGGCGAGGAACTGCGCCACCGTCTGCACTACCTTGGCATCGTTCACATAGCGATTGTTCGGCCCATGCAAGGTCACGGCGAACCCATCCGGATAGCCGGCCTCGGCCAACAGCTTTTTCGCGCCCGCCACATCGTAGGCCTCCACCGGAATCGTGTCCGCGTGACCGAAGATGCCCGGGGATACGAGATTCGACGCCGGAACCGCAAGTCCCTCCATCGTGTGCTCGACCAACGCCTTGCGGTTGATCGCCTTGGAGATCGCGGTGCGTACGCGCACGTCCTTGAACGGATTCCTGTCGAGCGGCTTGCCGGATTTGTCGAATACGAAAGGCGACTTGTCGCGCGACTGGTCGAGATGCCAGAAGATCGTGCGCCATGACACCTTTTGTTCCAGCCGGATTTTCGGGTTGCCGCGCAGCCGGGCAATATCCGGCGTCGGCACGCCTTCGATGGCATCGACGTCACCCGCCAGCAGCGCCGCCAGGCGCGGCGTGTCCGAGGTATTGATGCGGAACGTCACCTTGTCCCAAGCCGGCTTGCTGCCCCAGTAAGCTTCGTTGCGCGCGACTTCGATGCGGTCGCCGCGCCTGAACGACACGAAGCGAAACGGGCCCGTTCCCACCAGCGCCTTGCCGCTGTTGAAGTCGTCGACGCTTGCTCCTTGCGCCGCTTTTTTGGACACGATGAAAATCGAAATCATGTCCATCGGCAGCGGCCCGTAGGGGGTTGCGGTTTTCAGCCGCACGGTAAGAGGGTCGACGATCTGCTTGCCGGTGATCTGCCTTGTATAACTTGTGAACGGCCCCGGGCTGTTGACCAGGGTCGCCGGCCGGTCGAGCGAGAACACCACATCTTCGGCCGTCAGCGGCGATCCGTCATGAAACTTGACGCCGGGACGCAGCTTGAATTCCCAGGTGGTCGCATCGACCGCGCGCCACGAGGTCGCGAGTCCGGGAATCAACTGTCCGTTCGCATCGACATGCACCAGCG
>JAQGLQ010000290.1 GCA_028292785.1 Noviherbaspirillum sp.
CTCAACATCAAGCCCGGTACTTTGTCCGGCCAGCGCATGCGCTTGGCCGGGCGCGGCTTGCCATCGCCGGATGGCCGTGCCGGCGATCAGTATGCGGTGATACAGATACAGGTGCCCAGGAAAGTCAGCCCGCGCGAAGAAGAGCTGTATCGAGAGCTTGCTGCCTTATCCGAATTTAATCCGCGCAAGCATTTCCGGAAGGGGGCGAAATGAAGGTCAATGTTACGGAATGGATCTGGCTGAATGATCAGGAAGACTGCACGGTCCAGTATCTGGGTGAGGTATCCGGCTTGACGCCTGAAGAACTTGAGGACCTGATCGATAACGGCGTCATCACGCCGGTCGACGACAAGGCGCAGCCGAAGTCGTTTCGGCTGCAACATGTCGTGACCGCGAATCTCGCGCGTCGGCTGCGCGACGATTTTGAACTCGACCGGCATGGCGTCGCACTGGCCTTGACCCTGATAAAGAAGATCGAGGAACTGGAGGCAGAGTTGAATGAGGCGCGCGCGCGACTGAGCCATACCATCGCTTCGGGTCAAGCTTAAGGCAGAGGGGTGATCGAAGTGATCATTGATTATTTTCAGGCGCTTCATTGCCTGAAAATAATCGCTCGCTGAAATATGCGCGCGAAATAAAAAGGCCTAGTCGTGTGACTAGGCCTTTGAATTTTTTGGCTCCCCGACCTGGACTCGAACCAGGGACCTGCGGATTAACAGTCCGTCGCTCTACCGACTGAGCTATCAGGGAACAGAGGAGCTATTATAGGCGGAATTTGTTGCGTCTGTCAAAATTTCGATCGTTTTTGCGGTCGGCAGCGAGGCGGATTCGCCTACGCTGCCGGGAATTTCATCCAGCTGTTAAAGCACCTTCGCGACCGCATCCACAACGGCGTCGATATTGCGGGAATTCAGTGCAGCAACGCAGATACGGCCGGTATCCACCGCATAGATAGAGTATTCATCGCGCAGCCGTCCAACCTGGTCTTTGGTCAGGCCGGAGTATGAAAACATGCCACGCTGCTTGATCACGAAATCGAAATCCTGCCCGGGCGCTTTCTCTTTCAGCTTCTGCACCAGGACTTGACGCATTTCGCGAATGCGTACGCGCATCGCGGCCAGTTCCTCTTCCCACATCTTGCGCAGTTCAGGCGTCGACAGCACCGTTGCGACCACCTGGCCGCCATGGACCGGCGGGTTCGAGTAGTTGGTGCGAACCACGCGTTTCAGCTGCGACATCACGCGCGCGGCTTCTTCCGCGCTGACGGCGACGATGCTGAGCGCGCCGACGCGTTCGCCGTAAAGCGAAAACGATTTCGAGAATGAATTCGAGACGAACAGGGGCCCGCCCGCCTCGGCGAAGCGGCGCACCACCTTGCCGTCTGCGTCGATGCCGTCGCCAAAACCCTGGTAAGCCATGTCAAGGAAGGGAACCAGGCCGCGCTCCGAAACTGCCTGGATCACCTCGGTCCATTGCGCTTCCGTCAAGTCGGCGCCGGTCGGATTGTGGCAGCAGGCGTGGAGCACGACGATCGCGCCTTTCGGCATTTCCTTCAGGGCATTCAGCATGCCGTCAAAATTGACGCCGCGCGTCGCCGGATCATAGTAAGGATAGGCATTTACCGTGAAGCCGGCCGACTCGAAAAGCGCGCGATGGTTTTCCCAGCTCGGATCGCTGATCCATACCTGCGATTCCGGTGAAAAACGCTTCAGAAAGTCCGCGCCCAGCTTCAGTGCGCCGGTGCCGCCCAGGGCCTGCACCGTAATTGCCCGCTTCTCCTGCACGACCGCGCTTTCCGCGCCGAAAACCAGTTCCTGCACGGCCTTGTCATATGCCGCCAAGCCCTCAATTGGAAGATAGGTTCGCGGCGTTGCCTTTTCCATCAATCCCGCTTCTGCCTTGCGCACGCATTCCAGCAGCGGAACCTTCCCGTTGTCATCGTAATAAACACCCACGCCAAGGTTGACCTTGCTGGCGTTCTTGTCGGCATTGAATGCTTCTGTGATCCCGAGAATCGGGTCGCGTGGCGCCATTTCAATGGCGGAAAAAAGGGAGGCGGAAGAGGATTGGCTCATCGTGATAACATGAAAAGTTGGCTGCCGGGGATCTACTATCGTGCAGCGGGTTGACTATCCGGACAAGGCCATAAGCCGCGCTCCGGCATGCAACTAATCATTTTACCAAAGGTCGAATGCAGATGGCAGATTTATCCCAAGTATCCAGCACGGTTGACGAATCGAAAATCGTCACTTTCCCCAACTCTCCTTATCGTCTGTATCAGCCGTTTCCTCCCGCGGGCGACCAGCCCGCTGCAATCGACAAACTGGTCGAAGGAATCGAAGACGGCCTGTCGTACCAGACGCTGCTCGGCGTGACCGGGTCCGGCAAGACCTACACCATGGCCAACACCATCGCGCGCCTGGGCCGGCCGGCTGTTGTGTTCGCGCCGAACAAGACGCTTGCGGCGCAGTTGTATAGCGAATTCCGCGAATTTTTCCCGCATAACGCGGTTGAATATTTCGTCAGCTATTACGACTACTATCAGCCGGAAGCCTACGTGCCGCAGCGCGACTTGTTCATCGAAAAGGATTCGTCCATCAATGAGCATATCGAGCAGATGCGTTTGT
>JAQGLQ010000342.1 GCA_028292785.1 Noviherbaspirillum sp.
CGAAATATTCCGACAGCATGGCCAAGTCTTCCGGATGCGTGTAGGAAGTCAGCCGCAGCGCGGGGCCGGAGAACGGCTGCATGATTTTGACGAGGGTGTGGGTGGAATTGCGCACGCCGAGGATGCGCCGCAGGGAAAGCAGATAGGCCAGGCGCGGCGCCAGCGCTTCGATAGGCATGAAGACCGGTTCGCGCCGTGCGAATTGCGCCGCGGCGGCTTGCCGATCATGCGCAAAATGCACGCCGAGCTGTTCGAGAATCTCCGCCGTGGTCACCCGGCCCGGATCTGTCTCGACGCCATGAATCAGCACCGGCACGCCCTCGCGCGCCAGCAGCATGGCGAGCAGCGGCGTCAGGTTTGCCATCTGACGTGAGCCGTTATAGCTCGGAATGACAACCGGCGCGTGGACGCCCGCCGGAACCGGGAGCTTGTCGAACGAGTTTTCCGCGGCATCGAGAAAGCCGGCGATCTCGTCCACCGATTCTCCCTTGATGCGCATTGCCAGCATGATGCCGCCCATCTCGAGGTCGGAGATCCGGCCGTCCAGCATGGCTGCGTACAGTTGAAAAGCGTCTTCGCGCGACATGCTGCGCGCGCCTTTTTTGCCGCGGCCGATTTCCTTGATGAAGCGGGCGGCGGGGAAAGGTTCGGTAGTGTGCGAATGTTCCATGGCCGAAGCGTACTACGAACTCGCCCCGGGAGCGATGGCCGGCTTTCCTTTACAATGACGCTTCGCAAAACCCGCTTCTCTCCTCCCTTCTCCATCATGATTGTCCTCGGCGTCGAATCTTCCTGCGATGAAACCGGCATGGCGTTGTATGACACGCAACGCGGCTTGCTCGCGCACGCCTTGCATTCCCAGGTCGCGATGCATGAAGAATATGGCGGCGTGGTGCCGGAGCTGGCATCGCGCGACCATGTGCGCCGCGCGATTCCCCTGCTTGAACAGGTGCTCGAAAAAAGCGCGATTCAACGCGCGCAGATCGATGCGATCGCCTATACGCAAGGACCCGGACTGGCAGGCGCGCTGCTCGTCGGCGCCTCGGTCGCATGCGGCCTCGGCCTGGCGCTAGACAGGCCGGTGCTGGGCGTGCATCACCTCGAAGGCCACCTGCTTTCACCATTGCTGTCGGGCGATCCGCCGGCGTTTCCATTCGTCGCATTGCTGATTTCAGGCGGGCATACGCAGTTGATGCGCGTGGATGGCGTCGGACAATATGCCTTGCTGGGAGAGACGCTTGACGATGCGGCTGGAGAAGCCTTCGACAAATCGGCGAAGCTGCTTGGGCTCGGCTATCCGGGAGGCCCGGCGATTTCGCGGCTGGCCGAGTTCGGCGATCCGGGCGCCTACAAGCTGCCGCGCCCGATGCTGCACTCCAAGGACCTGAACTTCAGTTTTTCCGGGCTCAAGACGGCTGTGCTTACGGTAGTAAAGAAGCAGGTCACCAATATCTGCGAGCAGGACAAGGCCAATATCGCGCGCGCTTTCGTGGACGCGATCGTCGACGTGCTGGTCGCCAAATGCCTGACGGCGCTGAAGCAGACGGGCCTGAAGCGCCTGGTGATCGCGGGCGGCGTCGGTGCGAACCGGCAATTGCGCGCGGCATTGAATGCCGCCGCCGAGAAGAAGCGCTTTCAGGTGTTTTATCCGGAACTGGAATTTTGCACCGACAACGGTGCGATGATCGCCTTTGCCGGTGCGATGCGGCTGCAACTGAATCCCGCCGCGGCCAAACGCGATTATGCCTTCAATGTGCGGCCGCGCTGGCCGCTCGACGAGTTGCGCGCCTTGTAGTATTCAGTCTCCCGTGGGGGATAGCTGAAACGCCTTCACCTTGTCCCACTCGAGCAGACGGGATGCGAGCCGCGCGGTGTTTCGCGCGTCGGTAGTGCGGATCACCATCCTGTACTCGAACGCGGTTTCGTCATCCGTGATGCGGTAACTCATGTTGGCGACGGTGAATCCATGCTCGCGCAGCAGCGCGCGTACGCGTTCCTCGGGCAGCACATCGTTTCGATCGAAGCGAAGCATATGGTGGGCATACGACTGCGACGGCATCCTTGCCTCGATCCAGCGAAACAGAGAAAGAATGCCCACGGTAAGCGCGGTCGCGAGTATTGCCGGATAGTAGAAGCCGATTCCGATCAGGATGCCGATCGCCGCCGTGATCCAGATCGAAGCGGCGGTGGTCAGTCCGCGGATGCTGAGCCCCTCCTTGAAAATCACGCCGGCGCCGAGGAAGCCGATGCCCGTCATGATGCCTTGCGCCATCCGGGTCGGGTCGGTCTGCACATGGATGACGCCGACGCTCAGGTCGGCGCCTTGCACCCATTTGAACTGGTAGAGCGTGACCAGCATCAGCAGACTGGATGTAAGGCAAACGAGCGTGTGGGTCCTGAAACCAGCCGGCCGGCCGTGGAAGCTTCGTTCCAGGCCGATGATTCCTCCCGCCAGCAGCGCGCCGGCAAGATGGACCGCGATCGCAGCGTATTCATTGTCCATCACGGTTGCTCATACCTTGCATCATGAAGCGCGCCGGCGGGGATTCGTCGGCTTCTTCTTGCTCCCTATCCGGCTTTCCTTGCCTGCCATCAGGCTTGCAATATTTCCACGATGGCGATAGATCAGCAGGCCACTCATCGTCAGCACTGCAAGCAGTTGCGGGTCGGTCCCGAACAGCAATCCGTAATAGAACGGTGCGAATACCGCGCAAACCAGCGCGGCCAGCGAGGAGTAACGAAACGCGTACGCAATGATCAGCCACGTCGCCAGCGTAGCGAGCCCAAGCCACACGTTAAGGCCAAGAAGCACGCCGAGAGCTGTCGCGACGCCCTTGCCGCCGACGAAACGGAAGAACACCGGCCACAAATGACCAAGGAATACGGCTAGCGCGGCAAGTGCAATGCCGGTGTCGTCGATACCATATTGAGGGCCGTATTTCTGCGCCAGCCATACCGCGAGCCAGCCCTTCAAGCCATCGCCG
>JAQGLQ010000380.1 GCA_028292785.1 Noviherbaspirillum sp.
GGTGAACGCCGACATCGTCAAGCCGGATGCCATTCAGAGCTGGCACGATCTGCTCAAGCCCGAGTACCGCGGCAAGATCGCTTCCTACGATCCGCGCAACAGCGGCCCGGGTCAGGGGTGCGCCGCCTACCTCGCCCATACCTTCGGCATCGAATTCGTCAAGTCGCTCTACATCGGCCAGAAGGTGACCTATGTGAAGGTTGGACGGCAACTGGCGGAACTGGCCGCGCGCGGCACGCATCCGATCATCCTCGGTTCGGTGCAGAGCGGCATCCAGCCTTTCATCGTGCAGAAATTCCGCCTGGAGCCGGTCTCGCCGAAGGATGGTCCCGGCTACCTGACCAGCGGCTTCAGCGTGCTGAAGCAGGCCAAGGGCGTTCCGCATCCGAATGCGGCGACGGTGTTCATCAACTGGTATGCGAGCCGGCCGGGGCAGGAGGCCTATGCGAAGACCTTGATCGAAGCGAGCACGCGCAGCGATGTCGAACTGGACGAAGTACCCGCGCATGTCGTTCCGAAGGCCGGGACGACGTATCTGAATACGTATGAAGAAGTTTGGTACAGCAATATCCGGCCCAAGGTTCAGAAGGAAATTATGGAGGCGTTGGGGGGAAGGTAGGTGTGCTTGAAGAGCAGTTCCCTCCTCTGTCAGGGAGAAGGGCCTCGGCATGATGACCGGAGAGTACATATGGAACGCGAAAAAACCCGTGAACCCGAAGCGGCCCAAAGCAATCAGTACGAGGAAGCAATCCGCCTGCGCCAGCAATGGATCGAACGGCAGAACAAGGGCCGGCTTCTCATCCGCGGCGCGGAGCAGAAGTATGAGGAAACGCGCCAGGGCCGCCTGAAGCATTATCTGTCGATGTACCCCAAGGTGTCCGATACCGCTCTCGACAGCTGGAACTGCTTCATCCACGACATCCGGCGCCAGTCGGGGCGCCATCGCCATCAGGGCGGCATTCTCATCTACGTCATCGAAGGCGAGGGCAGCACCGAGGTCGAAGGCGAAGTGCTGGAGTGGCGGGCCGGCGACTTGCTGCTGCTGCCAATCCGGCCGAAGGGCTGTATCCACCAGCATTGGAACAAGGACAGTTCGAAGCCCTGCCGCTGGGTCGCGTTCCGCCATGTCGCGGTGCGCGATTACACCGCCAATTACATCGAGCAGCTGGTCAAGACGCCGGACGGCGAAGCGGGCAGCGGCGGCCTGACCACGAGCCAAGGCAAGGTGCGCACCGATTGGAAGGCCGAGGTACACGGCGACCAGGTATCGCTCGTCACTCATCCCCGTCAGCTGGAACAGGTGAACATGTTCGACAAGCTGATCGAATTGCGCGACCAGGCGCGCGCGCGGGAGGCAAAGGCGACGTGGCTGATACGCGGCTCGGAACTGCCCTGGGAACTGAACGCGCACGGCAGGATGCAATGGTATCTGCATCCCTGCATCGCCTACAGCGTGGTGCAGACCAACCTGTTCTACCGACAGGAGATCCCGGTGGGCAGCCGCAGCGGTGTGCAGCGCCATGGCGGCGACGTGGTGTTCTTCATCCTGCGCGGCCAGGGGTACACCGAGCTGGATGGCGTGAAATACGACTGGGAGGCGGAAGATGTGATGACCCTGCCGTTGCGGCCGGATGGCGGCATCTACCGTCATGTCAATACCGGCAACGAGCCGGTGCTGCTGATCGGCATCGAGCCCAATATGGTCCATACCGTGGGAGTCGACCGGCACGCCGGATTTGAAGAATTGCAGCCCTGCCCGGAATACCGGGCGCGGCCGGACGGCGGACGATGAAATCCGCGTGTCGATAATTGAATAAATGGTGTTATGGCGCATTCCTCGACTTCGAATATCGCCCAGCCGATTCCCTTGCGGATGAATCTGGGTATTTCCAAAAATGTTCTTGCCGGTCTTCTGCTTTTATTGATCATCGGGGCGGGCACCGCCGTGCCCGTCCTGTACGTACTGGCCAACAGCTTCAATGTGGCGGATCCCGGCCAGGCATTCCGGTTCAGCCTGCAAGGATGGCGCGAAGTCGTTTCCCAGCCCAAGACCCTGACCGCGATCGGCTATTCCTTTCTGCTGTCGGTGCGCATTCCGATCGCGATCGGCATCGCGATCATGCTCGCCTGGCTGCTCATCCGCGTGCAGATCCCGGGCCGCAGGTTTATCGAAAGCGTGCTGTGGTTTGCCTTCTTCCTGCCTTCGCTGCCGCTAACCATGGGATGGATCCTGCTGCTGGACCAGAACTACGGGCTGGTCAATGTGTTCCTCAAGCGCTGGCTGGGGCTGGACGAATCGCCGTTTTCGATCTACTCCGTCGGCGGCATCCTGTGGGTGCACCTGACGCTGAGCACGGTGCCCATCATGGTGATCCTGCTGGCGCCGGCCTTGCGGCGTTTCGATGCGGTCTATGAAGAGGCAGCCAGAATGGCGGGTGCGAGCGTCGCTACCACGCTGCTGCGCGTCACCTTTCCGCTGATGGCGCCGGCGATGATCGTTGCCTTCATCATCGGGCTCATCAAGAGCATGGAAGTATTCGAGATCGAGCAGATACTCGGCACGCCGGTCGGCATCACCGTGTATGCAACGCGGGTGTTCGACCTGATCCGGCTCGACCCGCCGATGTATGCGCAAGCGATGGCGCTCAGTGCACTGTTCCTGGTCATCCTGCTGGTCGCCGCGCTGATCTACCAGTCTTTCTCCAGGCGCTACGAGGGCAGGGCCACCGTGACCGGCAAGGGAGTCCATCTGCAGACGCGCCTGCATTCGCGCTGGTCCTATGCGATCTCCGGCGTAATCTTCCTGTATCTCGTGGTCAGCATTTTCATGCCCTTCCTGGTGCTGATCCTAGGCTCGTTCACCAAGCTGTTCGGCTTCTTTTTCCTCGCCGATCCCTGGAGCACCATGCATTGGCGCGATGTGTTCACCAACCCGGTA
The DNA here is from genome assembly GCA_028292785.1 of Noviherbaspirillum sp. The sequence continues at coordinate 2,939 of JAQGLQ010000380.1, forward strand.
TTCCTCCAGGCCACGCGCAATTCCCTGCTGGTCGGACTGGGCGTGGCCACGCTCGGCACGCTGCTGTTTTCGCTACTGGCCTGGGTGCTGGTCAGGACGAACATCTGGGCGCGCGATGTGATCAGCCTGTTTTCCTGGCTGCCGTGGGCGGTGCCGGGCCTGCTGCTCGGCATGGCGGTGCTCGCCATGCTGCTGAACGTGCCGGTGGTGTCCTGGATGTACGGATCGATCGTGCCGGTGATCGGTGTGCTGATCATCAAGGATATTCCGCTCGGGGTGCAGATGCTGAAGACCGCGCTCTACCAGATATCGAAGGAACTGGAAGAAGCCGCCTTCATGTCCGGTGCCAGCTTCATCATCACCTTCCGCCGCATTGTCCTGCCACTGATTGCGCCGATGTGCATCAGCGTGTTCGTGCTGAATTTCATCAGTACGCTGCGCGACATCAGCACCACGGTGCTGCTGGCCACGCCGGGGACGCGGACGCTGCCGCTGCTGATGTTCGAGTACGCGACCAGCGGACGCTTCGAATC
>JAQGLQ010000415.1 GCA_028292785.1 Noviherbaspirillum sp.
GAGATCGAACCCGATCCGGTGCGCGGCCTCGCGATGCGCCGCACCAACCTGATTCCCGATGCGATCAACTGCGACCTGCCGCTCGATAACCGGCGCTCGCCCGGCTATCGCCGCATCGAGCCGTTCATGACGAACAACTGCTTCTACTTCTGGATCGGACAGCATGAGAACGGCCGCTATTCGAAGGCGCATGCGCACACCTCGGCCGCGGTGCTGATCTGCCTCAAGGGCAAGGGTTATACCTACAGCTGGCCGGAGAAGCTCGGCGAGACGCCGTGGGCGAACGGCCACGCCGACCAGGTTCGGCGCCTCGATTACGAGCCGGTCGGCATGGTCACCGCCGCACCCGGCGGCGCGCGCTGGTACCACCAGCATTTCAGCGTATCGGAAGATCCATTCCGCCTCACCGCATGGTTCGGCCCGCATAATCCCGGCCGCGATCCCGGCGCTCCCGGCGAGAAGCATACCGACTACACCGCCATCGATGTCAACGAAGGCGGCACGGCGATTCCCTACTGGATGGAAGATCCGTTCATCCGCAGTGAATACGATGCGACGCTGAAGCAGAACGGCGTGGTGAACAGGATGGATCCCAACTGGTATGTGAAGCCGTAATCCCGGAGCGTTCTTCATAGGGTGGGCACCTTGTGCCCACCGCACGTTACCGCCTATCCCGCCAGAGAGCGACAAAGCACAAAGACAGCCCATGACCGAACAAGCCGGCGGCAGAATTTTTTTCAGCAACGTAAGACGCAGCCTCGAAGAGGAAGACGAAATCCGCCTGGTGAGCGTCGGCGTCGACATCGGTTCATCGACCTCCCACCTCGTATTCTCGCTGCTGGTTCTGGAACGGCTCGACACGCGCTACATCGTCTCGGAACGCAAGGTGCTGCATGAATCCGAGGTACTGCTCACACCCTATGCCGACGACATGACGATCGATGCGGTGAAGCTGGGCGACTTCATCCGGCGGCAGTACGAACTGGCGAAGATCGAGCCGTCCGCGATCGACACCGGCGCGCTGATCCTGACCGGCGTGGCGGTTCGGCGCAGCAACGCCCGGGCGATCGGCAATCTGTTCGCGGCGCAGGCCGGCAAGTTCGTCGCCGTCAGCGCCGGCGACGGCCTCGAAACCACGTTGGCCGCGTTCGGCTCCGGCGCGGCGGCGCGCTCGATTCGCGAAGCAGTGCGCGTGATGAACATCGACATCGGGGGCGGCACTTCCAAGGTCGGCGTATGCGAAGCGGGCGAACTGGCGGAAATGACCGCGGTCGATATCGGTGCGCGCATCGTCGCTTTCGACGGCGAAGGGCGCGTGACGCGCATCGAGGAAGCCGGCCGCAGATTCGCCGCGATGGCGGGGCTGACACTCGATCTCGGCGCCAAGCCGGACTCCGGGGGATTGCAGGCGATGGTCGAGCTGATGGCCGATGCGCTGTTCGAAGTGATCGGCAAGCGGTCGCTGTCGCCGGAATGCGCTTCCCTGCTGCGCCTCGATCCCTTGCGCAACGAGGTGAAGCCGGCGGTCGTCACTTTTTCCGGCGGCGTCTCCGAATACATCTACGACCGTGAACCCAAATCGTTCGGCGACCTCGGACCGATGCTCGCGCAGGCGGTGGTCAGGCGCGTCAGGGACTGGGGCGTGCGCATCGAACGCCCCGATCAGGGCATCCGCGCGACCGTGGTCGGCGCATCGCAATATACGATACAGGTCAGCGGCGCGACGATTTACGTGGCGCCTCACGACACTCTGCCGCTGCGCAACATCCCGGTGATCACGCCGGCGCTGCAATTCGATGAAGAGGTCGACAGCGGCGCGATCGCGTCCGCGATCCAGGCCGCATTGCGGCGCATGGACTTGCATGAAGGAGAACAGGCGGTCGCGATGTGTTACCGGTTTCAGGGATCGGCGATGTATGGCCGGCTCGATGCATTCTGCCGCGGGGTCGTGCGGGGACTCGAAAAAGTCCTGTCGAAAAATTCACCGCTGATCCTGGTGGGCGACAACGACATCGGCGGGCTGGTCGGCATCCATTTCCAGGAAGAGCTGAAGCTGCCGAATCCCATCGTATCGATTGACGGCATCACGCTGAAGGAGTTCGACTTCATCGACATCGGGGCGCTGCTCGAAACCTCGGGCGCGGTTCCGGTGGTGATCAAGTCGCTGGTGTTTCCGTCCTCGAGCACCCTCGGTCGCGTGGCATAGCGCGCAAAAGAAAAGGTCCGTGGCTATTCGTCACGGACCTTCCCTGCCCCGGTCGCAACCGGTTCGCGAACCCGCGTCTTCTTTCCGACCCGAGAAGTTATTTGCAGCGCACCTTGTCCAGCAGCAGTTCCGCCTGCACGCTGGAGTCATACTGGCGCGAACCCTTCATGTAAATCGCCGCGCCTACCGTAGCCAGAAATGCAAAGTCCTCTTCCGTCACGTCGCCCTGAATATGGGCCATGAATTCGGCGTAGGGAGCAACCAGATCTTCGACCGCGATAACATGCTCAAGCTTCGCTGCCAGGTGGTGCATTATCGCAATTGCATCGTCTTTTTTCATGGTTGCACCCTCGCATGTGGAATCTCGGATTCTAAGAAAGCCGCCATCGAAATGAAATGCCGAAAAGGAAAAAATGATCGAATCCTGCGATAAATAGTCGCGCCGTGACAATCCGGCCACAACAAATTTGAAACGTGGAATCGGAATGACATCGCATTCGTGACAATGCGTGTGGAAATCGTTGCGAATCCGAAATGGCCGAACGCCGTTGCAATCAGGCGGATGTTCTGGCGGCGATAAGGGAAAGCAGCACGTTGCTGTCGATAGGTTTGATCAGACAGTGATCGAAGCCGGCTTCCGAAGCTTTGGTGCGGTCTTCCAGTTGTCCGTAACCGGTCACCGCGATCGTCAGCAGGCCGACATTTGGCGTAGCGTCGCGTAGCCTTTTCATCATTTCAAAACCGTCTATGCCCGGCAACCCGAGATCGGAGACGATCACTTCATATTCGTCTTCCATCGCCATCGCGAGACCGCTGCGGCCGTCGAAAGCGCAGGAGACATCATGACCCTCGATCTCCAGCAACGCCTTCAGTGTCGCGCTTGCATCGGCGTTGTCTTCGACCAGCAATACCCTGCACCTTCGTGCCGCCGGCACTCGCGCCGCCATTAATGACTGCGCGCACTGCTGTTGGGAAAGCGGCAGCGTGACCGTGAAGACGCTGCCGTGGCCAGGACCGTCACTGCGCGCCTCGACGGTGCCTGCGTGCATGATCACCAGGCTGCGCACCACCGTAAGACCGACCCCGAGCCCGCCTTCCGAACGCGCCAGCGAACGCGGCCCCTGCGTGAAGAGATTGAAGATATGCGGCAGCACATCCGCGGCGATGCCGGTGCCGTTGTCTTCCACGGTGATCACCGCAGCGCCGTCGACCCGCGTCGCGCGCAGCCGGATCTGGCCTTCGTCAGGCGTGAATTTGGCGGCATTCACCAGCAGGTTCGAAAATACCTGGGCCAGCCGCACGCGGTCGCCGTCGACTATCAGCGGCTCCGCCGGCATCTCGATCGTCAATATCTGATTGCGCCGGTTGACATAGGGCGCGCTGGTTTCCGCGGCGCTCTCGACGATGTCCGACAGCAGCACCGGTTCGCGGGCCAATATGATCTTGCCGCTGCTCACCCGGGCGGCATCGAGCAGATCGTCGAGCAGGCGCGCCATCTGATCGGTCTGACGTTGGATGATCCTGTGCAGCTTGGGCAGGTCGGGATGCGCGCCGGCGAGCTTTTCCATCAGCGTCGCCGCCATGCCGATGGAAGCCAGCGGATTGCGCAGTTCGTGCGCCAGCATGGCGAGGAATTCGTTCTGCCTGCGGTTCGCGCTTTCCGCTTCCTCGCGCATGGTCTGCTCATTGACGGTCGCGAGCACGAGATTCTGGTTTGCCTCGCGCAACTGCTCGACCAGTTCGGAGAGGGTCTCGTTATTCTTCGAGACTTCGCGCAGCGCGGCAACCTCGTTCAATAGTCCGCTGATCCGGTTGCGCAGCTGCTGGTTATCATCATGCGAACCGGAATCGGCCGCCGCGTCCGTCGCGGATGACACTTGCTGCTTCGGAACGTCGGCTTCGTCTGTCATGATGATGAATGCTTTTCAGCGCAGTTGATGAGCGTTGGGATGTCCCGAGAGCAGGCCGTCGTAGTACGGCAGGCGCTCTCCTATTTCGATCCCCTTGTCGGTGATTTCATACTGCCGCAAGTCATGGCTGTGCGGACTGCCGCGCACCTTCACCACCGCGATCAGTTTTTTCAGCTGGCTCTCGATCTCGACATACCGCATGGCGATGACCGCATCGGTCAGGAACGAGATCTCGGACTTGCTGAAGCGCATCTCGGTGAACCGGTCTTCCAGGCCCAGTGTGACGACGACGCTCACGCCGGCCTTTGCAAGGCCGGTAAGGATGCGGAAAACGGTCTCGCGGAAATGTTCCCGGCACTCGGGCGCGAGATAGAGCGTCATCTCGGACAGCGAATCGATGACGACGCGCCTGGCCTGCATGCGGTCGATAACCCGGAGCAGATCGTCGAGGATCTCCTCGACCGACAGGTCCATGGCACGGCTTTCGACGATGGCCACCTGGCCCGATTGCACCAGCTCGGCCAGCTTTGCATTGCGCAGCCGCGAGGCGCCTTTCTCGAACGACGCGACGACGCCCTTCTCGCCCTGGATACCTCCCTCGGCGAGAAAACTCGTGGCCAGAATCGTCTTGCCGGACCCCGTCGGGCCGACCACCAGCACCGAGTGGCCCTGCGGCAATCCGCCGTTGAGCAAGGCGTCGAGCTGCGGCACGCCCAGCGAAATGCGGCGCGGGTTCTGGTCCACCGGCGTGCCCGGGTGACGGTCGGCGGCCAGCGGCGGCAGCAAGCGCGGATAGATGCGCAGTCCGTCGTCCGCGATGCGAAATGTATGGAAGCCGGCCATATGATTCTGGCCGCGCATCTTCACGACGCGGATCTTGCGGATGACGGAATTCTGTGTGACGTTCTGCGACAAGGTCAGCAGTCCGTCGGCGACCGTCATGATCGGGTTGGCCTCAACCTCGAGATCGATATATTCGCCGATCAGGAACGTCGTGGCCTGCCAGCTTGCCATGCGCGTGCCCAGTTCCTGCACGAAATGCTGCAGATCGGAGGTGCCTTCATTGCCGTTCTTCGCAGTCTGTACGACGGAACGAAATGAATCCACAAAGACCAGGCTGGGGCCGAAGGATTCAACTTCCTTGGCGATGCGTTCGAGCACGCCGTTGAAGTCGCCGATGCGCAGGTCCTCGGCCAGATTGACGTAACGAATCGAATCGCCGACCTTGCGGATATCGAAGAATGAATACTGCTGCTGATAG
>JAQGLQ010000425.1 GCA_028292785.1 Noviherbaspirillum sp.
CGCTGGGACAAGATGGGTCCGGAACTGATGCGCGTCAAAGACCGCCATGGGCGTGACTACGCCATTCAGCCCACATCCGAAGAGGTGATCACGGATATCGTCCGGGCCGATATCAAGTCCTACCGGCAGATGCCGGTGAACTTTTATCACATCCAGACCAAATTTCGCGATGAGCGCCGGCCACGTTTCGGCTTGATGCGCGGGCGCGAATTTACGATGAAGGATGCCTATTCCTTTGATCGCGACGTGGCCGGCATGCAGCAGTCGTACAAGATCATGTACGATGCCTACGTAAGAATTTTCACCCGCTTCGGCCTCCAGTTCCGTGCCGTTGCCGCAGACAACGGGGCAATCGGAGGGTCGGGATCACATGAGTTCCATGTGATCGCCGATACCGGCGAGGATGCATTGGTTTACTGCCCGACATCCGATTACGCCGCGAACATCGAAGCTGCCGAAGCGCTGGCTCCCGCCACTTCGCGCGCCGCCCCGGCGCAGCACCTCATAAAGACAGCGACTCCGGGCAAATCCAGATGCGGCGACGTAGCTGAATTGCTCGGCTTGCCATTGTCGCGAACCGTCAAATCGATCGTCCTGACTGTTGAAAAGGAGGAGGAAGGCAAAACCGCCAAGGAAGTCTGGCTGCTTCTTCTCCGCGGCGACCATGAGCTGAACGAAGTAAAGGCGAGCAAAGTGCCGGGCCTTGCCAACTACCGGTTCGCGACGGAGGAAGAAATCGTCGACTGGTTCGGCAGCCCTCCCGGATACCTCGGCCCGATCGAGACCAGGAAGCCGGTCAAGATCGTGGCGGATCGCACGGTTGCCAATATGAGCGACTTTGTCTGCGGTGCCAACGCGGTCGACTTCCACTACACCGGCGCCAACTGGAGGCGTGACCTGCCCGAACCCGTCGTCGCAGACCTGCGCAATGTCGTCGAAGGCGATCCGTCGCCCGACGGTAAAGGCGTGCTGGCAATCCAGCGCGGCATCGAAGTTGGCCATGTATTCCAGCTCGGTACCCGGTATTCCAAAGATATGGATGCCACCTATCTCGACGAGAATGGCAAGCCGCAACTGATGCAGATGGGCTGCTACGGTATCGGTGTCACCCGTATCCTGGGCGCCGCCATTGAACAGAATTTCGACGAAAAGGGGATTATCTGGCCAGCGGGAATCGCGCCGTTCGAGCTCGTGCTGTGTCCGATGGGCTATGACCGGAACGATGCCGTCAAGACGGAAACGGACAAACTGTATGCCGCGCTGCTAGCCGCGGGCGTCGACGTCATCGTCGACGATCGCGGCGAGCGCCCGGGCGTGATGTTCGCCGACTGGGAGCTGATCGGGGTCCCGCACCGTGTCGTCATCGGCGAGCGCGGGCTAAAGGAAGGAAAGCTTGAATACCAGGGGCGGCGAGACACAGCGGCCACCTCCGTGCCGGTCGCCGAGATGGTGGAGTTCATTCGCGCCCGACTGACGGCGTGAAGCGGGGCCGGTTTCTTGAATCGCCGTATTCTCGTCCGATCCGCAGTCGCCGCTCTCTTTGCGGGATGGTTGCCGGCCCATGCGGGTAACCAGAAAGAGGAGGCGCTGGCGGATTCGGTGCGCATCGCCTTGTCCAACGCAATTGCCGATGCGCGTCCGCCCAAGCCCCAGTTTTCCGACATAGAGGAGCGCATCAAGTATCTGCATTGGCTGGGCGACATGTCTGAACGGCTCGTGAAAAGGCTGCCGGACCGCCAGATGCGCCGTGAATTTCTCGAGACTGCCTGGTATGAGTCCAAACGCGCCGGGCTCGAACCGGCTCTGGTTCTGGGCTTGATTCAGGTCGAATCGGCTTTTCGAAAGTATGCCGTCTCCCCGGTCGGGGCGCATGGATATATGCAGGTCATGCCGTTCTGGACGCGGGTCATCGGCGACGGCGACCGGAGAAAGCTTTTTCACATGCAGACGAATCTGCGCTATGGCTGCTCGATACTTCGCTTGTATATCGATATGGAAGCCGGCAATCTCTATCTGGCGCTCGGCCGATATAACGGTAGCCGGGGCCGGCCGGAGTATCCGAATGCGGTGCTGGCCGCATGGAAGAATTGGGAGACAAAGCGCTGAAGACTGCCTGCGCCTCAGGGCGCCCCCTGAACACGCAAACAAAAACGCCCGCGCGATGCGGGCGTTTTTGTTTGGCCTTTGAAAAGACGATTATTGCAGGTGATTTGAAATGAGTTTGGTCATTTCGAACATCGACACCTGCTTCTTTCCGCCAAACACAGCTTTCAGTTTGTCATCCGCATTGATCATGCGTTTGTTTGCTTCGTCCTGCAGCTTATTCTTCTTGATGTATTCCCAGACCTTCTTGGTGACTTCCGTACGCGGCAGCGGATTCCCGCCAATGACGGCACCCAGTGTTTCAGAGGGTGTCATTGGCTTCATGAATGCTGCGTTTGGTTTGCGTGCGGTCTTGGGTTTGGCTGCCGCTTTCTTTGCTGCCGGCTTGGCCGCTGCTTTTTTTGCGGGCGCAGCCTTCGCCGCCGGTTTTGCTGCTGCTTTCTTTGCTACTGGCTTAGCTGCCGCCTTCTTTGCTGGAGCCGCCTTTTTTGCTGCGGGCTTGGCTGCGGCTTTTTTTGCTGCGACTTTCTTTGCAGCGGGCTTCTTTGCGGCCGTTTTCGCCGCGGATTTTTTGGCTGTTGCCATCTTCTAGCCTCCTTCACAAAGTGTGTTGGGAAAATGCGTCATTTCACGCACCACTAATAGTGGTGCCGTTTTCATAGGTATGCAAGTGTTTTTATACGTTTTCCTATGATTTCGTCATACTGTGTATCGCATCATCTTCATAGGAGAAAACGTCATAAAGCATGGTCGCGTCGTGCTGTCGCGTGCCCACCTGCCGAATGAGGATGCCGATAAAAGTCCCCGGGGCAGCGGCTATGGCGCCCGGTCAGCAAAATGTAAAGGGGATGAAGGGGAGATGGGTTGGCGCCCAATACTGTCCATGGCCGTGCTCAGGTCAAATGCCCTTGCCTGCTCAAGGAAAGGGCGCCATGCCCGGTAACGATAGGAGGTGAGAAACGATTTTTGCGATCAATGCCTTGGTCATGCAGGTAGTCCGAATCAGCGCATACCGCCCGGGAGCATGCCTTTCATGCCGCGCATCATTTTCATCATACCGCCGCCTTTAAGCTTCTTCATCATGGTCTGCATCTGCTCGAATTGCGCCAGCATGCGATTGACTTCCTGAACCTGAACACCGGCACCGGCGGCGATACGGCGCTTGCGGGAAGCCTTGATCAGCTCCGGCTTGCTGCGCTCCTGAGGCGTCATGGAATTGATGATGCCCTCCATCCGGCGTACCTGCTTTTCCGCTTGGTCCATGCTGGCGCCGCTGGCAGCCTGCTGGATTTGCGCCGGCAGCTTGTCGATCAGGCTCGAGAGTCCACCCATTTTCTTCATCTGGCCGAGCTGCGCCTTGAAGTCGTTCAGGTCGAACTTCCCGCCTACCTTGATCTTCTCCGCCAACTCTTGCGCGGCGGCGACGTCAACGCCCTTCCGGGCTTCCTCGACCAGAGCCAGGATGTCTCCCATGCCAAGGATGCGGTTTGCCATCCGTTCGGGGTCAAATGCTTCAAGTCCGTCGAGCTTTTCGGCGACCCCTGCGAATTTGATCGGCTTGCCGGTAATGTGGCGCACCGAAAGGGCAGCGCCGCCCCGGGCGTCGCCGTCGAGCTTGGTTAACACGACGCCGGTCAACGGGAGGGCGTCGTTGAAGGCTTTGGCTGTATTGATCGCATCCTGGCCCAGCATCTCATCCACCACGAACAGCGTTTCGATTGGCTTGACTGCGGCATGCAGCGCGGCGATCTCCTGCATCATCGCTTCATCGATGCCAAGACGGCCGGCGGTATCGATCAGCAGCACGTCATGATAGTGGCGCTTGGCGTAATCGACGGCCGCACTCGCGATATCGACCGGCTTGTCGGTCGGCTGGGACGGAAAGAAATCGGCGCCAGCCTGGCTCGTGACGGTCTGCAACTGGCCGATCGCCGCTGGACGATAGACGTCGGTGGAGACGGTCAGCACTTTTTTCTTTTTCTGCTCCCGCAGGTATTTGGCGAGTTTGCCGACGGTCGTGGTTTTTCCTGCGCCTTGCAAACCGGCCATCAGGATGATAGCCGGGGGCTGGGTTGCGAAGTTCAGCTGCGCGGCTTCCGCGCCGAGGTCGGCACCCATGAGTGCCGCCAGTTCACGTTGCACCACGCCTACCAGGGCCTGGCCGGGCGTAAGCGAGCCGATGACTTCTTCTCCCATCGCCTTTTCCTTGACGCGGGCAATGAATTCACGCACCGCGGGAAGGGCGACGTCGGCTTCGAGCAGGGCCAGCCGCACCTCGCGCAGCATGTCGGTGGTATTGGATTCAGTCAGGCGTGCCTCGCCACGCATGGTTTTGACGACTTTGGCAAGGCGTTGAGTCAGATTGTCGAGCATGGGTATGGGATATCCAGGAGTGAAGCGCATCCGGCGGGAGAGGGTGCGCGAAAGCGATGCTCCATTTTACCCGATGCGGCGTGCGAGTCTCCGGCACAAGTGCCCGGTCCAGATAAGCCAGGCGGTCACCCCATTGCCGGAAATCATTGCGTTCTATAGAGGATGGTGAGGACCGAACCGGGCTTTTCGAGCCGCGGTAAAAGCGCTGCGAAGCGTTCCCGGCGCGGAAATCTCCGCCGGACAGAGCAGTGGCGATGAGTCGGAACAAGAATCACATGGTGTAAACTCAGGGTCTGTCCATCACCGTTTCGTGCAATGCAAACAACCTTTTTCGTTCTGGCCGCGTTGCTCTATCTGGCGTGTTCCCTGTTGCCGCCGCAGCGGCGCAGGATCATTTCCATGGGCACGGCTTTGGCCTGGGTGATGCACGGAGCCGCATTGTGGGCGGATGTCATCGTACCGGGATCGCTGCGTATCGGTTTCGCCGTGATGCTGTCGGCGACATTATGGATATCGGTGGCCGCGTACTGGATCGAGGACCGGAATCTGACATTGGATGGCTTGCGTGTCCTGGTATTGCCCAGCGCTGCCGTCGCGGTGCTGTTACCGATGATTTTTCCCGGCATCGTCGTGCCGCTCGCCGGCAAGCCGTCCTGGTTCCCATGGCATATCGCGATTTCCGTACTGGCCTATAGTACGCTGACGATCGCCGCTTTTCACGCGGTATTGATGGCGATCCAGGAATCCAAGCTCCATACCCGCCCGGGCGCCACCGGCAGCGGTTGGCTGGCTGCGGCGATCGACCGCCTGCCGGCGCTGCTCACGATGGAAAAATTGCTGTTCCGGCTGATCACCTTCGGTTTTGCCTTGTTGACCCTGACCGTTTTGTCGGGCGTGGTGTTTTCCGAACAGCTGTTTCATATAGCGTTCAAATGGGATCACAAGACGATTTTCACGATGTTGTCCTGGGCCTTGTTTGGCCTTCTGCTCGCGGGGCGCCACTTGCGGGGCTGGCGCGGCAAGACCGCGCTGAGCTTTACGCTGTCCGGCTTCGCCACGCTCCTGCTGGCTTATGTCGGTAGCCGTTTTGTAATCGAAGTGGTATTGCATCGGGGGCTGACATGAAGATTTTTTTATGGCTGGCCATCGGCTTCCTGGTGTTTGCATGGGTGATGCGGGGCAAGAAGCCGTTGCGCCCCCCCACTGCCTCCGATATGCCAGAAACTGCGCGAAGAACCGAGATCGAAGCCATGAACCGGTGCACGCAGTGCGGCGTTTATCATCCCGCCTCGGAGTCCATTGTCACTCCCGCCGGATCTTTTTGCAGCG
>JAQGLQ010000460.1 GCA_028292785.1 Noviherbaspirillum sp.
TGGCCGACAGGGACCGCATGTCCCGCCGGAAATGCGTTATCAGATAGGGTAACACGCCGGGCGACAGGCTTAGCCCACGTCCATGCGCAGCCTGGTTCAGCGCGGCGATCTTTTCCTCGTCCGTCAAGCCATGCAGCTGGTAAATCAGGCCCCAGCCGAGGCGGGTGCGCAAATCCTCGCGCAGGGTCAACGCCGCAGGCGCCGTTGCTCCCGCCGTCACCAGCAGACCGCCGTTCTCGCGCACCTGATTGAACAAGGCGAAAGCGGCGATTTGCAACTCGGGCGATAGCCGGTCGCAATCGTCGACCAGATAAAGCTGGTCGTCCGGAGAATATGAAAAATCCGCCACGCCCGCGTCCGACGGGATGTGGCGCGCCTTGGGTAGCGCTCCCAGCGCTCGCAGGAGATGCGACTTGCCGGCCCCGGATTCGCCCCATAGATAAACGAAGCGCTCTTTCGGGACGGATGCCGACGGCTGCGCGAACGCGCGAAGAAGATGCAGCAGTTCTTCATTGCGTCCCACTACGAAGTTATCGAGTGTCTGCGGTTTTTCCGCGGCTAGGTCGAGCAGCAACTGTCTCATGTCTAAATGTTCACGCCTGATTCTCCGTAGCCCCCGGACGGTTGCGAAACATCCCGGGTCGATCGCCGGTCGCGGGACTGTCCATCCTGCCCCGGAGCGAAAGAAAATGGCATGAAAGAAGAGGTCGCTCGGATCGGTTTGTTAAAATAACGTTTTTCTGGCTATCGCGCCGGTTTTCAGGACCGTACATTCGATGCCGGTACAGCGTGTTTCGCCTCAACCCTCTATTTTACCGCCTCTGTCACTAAACTCATCATGACTTCTCCTAACGTTTCCCTTTCCTACCGCGACGCCGGCGTTGACATCGAAGCGGGGGATGCCCTGGTTGAGGCGATCAAGCCCTTTGCCAAACGAACCATGCGCGACGGAGTTTTGGGCGGCATCGGCGGTTTCGGAGCGCTGTTCGAAATCAGCAAGAAGTACAAGGAGCCGGTGCTGGTGTCCGGCACCGATGGCGTCGGCACCAAGCTCAAGCTCGCATTCCATCTTAACCGGCACGATACGGTCGGCATCGACCTGGTCGCCATGAGCGTCAACGACATCCTCGTGCAGGGCGCGGAGCCGCTGTTCTTCCTCGATTATTTCGCCTGCGGCAAACTCGACGTGTCGGCCGCCACCGACGTCATCAAGGGCATCGCCAAAGGCTGCGAACAGGCCGGTTGCGCCTTGATCGGCGGCGAAACCGCCGAGATGCCGAGCATGTACCCGGACGGGGAATACGACCTGGCCGGCTTCGCGGTCGGCGCGGTCGAGAAGTCGCGCATCATCGACGGCAGCAAGATCGTCCCTGGCGATGTGGTCCTGGGGCTGGCTTCTTCCGGCGCGCACTCCAACGGCTATTCGCTGGTACGCAAGATCATTTCGGTCGCGAAGCCGGACCTCGATGCAGATTTCCACGGCCGCAAACTGGCCGACGTGCTGCTCGAGCCGACCCGCATTTACGTCAAGCCGCTGCTTGCTCTGATGGAGAAGCTGGAAGTGAAAGGCATGGCCCATATCACCGGCGGTGGCTTGGTCGAGAACGTGCCGCGTGTATTGCGCGACAACCTGACCGCCGTTCTGCACCGCGATGCCTGGACCATGCCGCCGCTGTTCACATGGTTGCAGCAGCACGGCGGCGTCGCCGATGCGGAAATGCACCGGGTATTCAACTGCGGCATCGGCATGGTGGTGATCGTCTCGCGCGACAACGCCGAAGCGGCGATCGCGCACCTCGAAGCGGCCGGCGAACAAGTGAGCCGCATCGGCGAAATTCGCGAACGTCAGGATGGCGAGGCGCAGACCATCGTGGTCTGACCCGATCCATCCGGAACAACGGCTGCGCGGTCCAACCTGCAGCCATTTTTTTGCCGGGTTCAAACGCGCTTACGGCGTTCGGATGTAATCCACGAAAGCATGGGTGCGCGCATCCGGCGGGTCCGTCAGCAGGCTGACGATAATGATCGCCAGCGTTGCCGCCGGCACGCCGAACACGCCAGCCGAGATCGGCGCGATGTTGAACCACTGGCCGCTTGCCGATCCGCCGAGGGCAGGGTGGGTATGCGCCATGTAATACACGCACACGGCCAGACCGATCGCCATGCCCGCTAGCGCGCCTTGCTGGTTCGCCCGCTTCCAGAAGATGCCCAGCACCAGCGGAGCGAACAGGATGGATGAGGCAAGCGAAAATGCGACTCCGACCATGGAAAGTATGTTGCCCGGCTTGAGCGAGGCGGCATACGCCGCGACCAGTGCCACCACCAGCAGCAGCAGTTTCGAAATCGTGACCCGCTTCTGGCTCGATGCCCGGGGATCGATGACCTTGTAGTACACGTCGTGCGAAAGCGCGTTAGAGATCGTGAGCAGCAATCCGTCGGCGGTCGACAGCGCCGCGGCCAGCCCGCCGGCGGCGATCAGCCCTGAAATGACGTAAGGCAGTCCGGCGATTTCCGGCGTTGCCAGCACGACCACATCGCCGTCTAAAAATATCTCCGCAAGCTGCACGATGCCGTCGCGATTGATGTCGACGATATTCACCAGCGGATGCGATTTGTCGATGCTTGCCCAGTAGGAAACCCAGGCCGGCATCTTCGAAAACTCGATTCCCACCAGAGAAGTGTAGATATCGTACTTCACCAGCACGGCCAGCGCGGGAACCGCCGAATAGATCAGCACGATGAAGAGCAGCGCCCAGAAAACCGAGGATCGCGCCTGCTGCACCGAAGGCGTCACATAGAACCGGGACAACAGGTGCGGCAAGGCCGCCGTTCCCATCATCAGGCATAGCGCGAGCGCGAGAAAGTTGTTGCGCTTCACATCCGGTGGCACTTCATCGCTGCCCGGATACGGCGTCGTGTGTCCGACGACAGGCGCGGCATAGGCGAGGTTCATGTCTCTCGCCTCTTGCCACTTGCGCCGGGCCGCTTCCGCGCTTTTCGGATATGCCGCCAGTGCGCGGCTCGCCGCCTTGATCTCCGCGAAAGTCGCCCCGTTGGCCGAAAGCGTTTCCAGGTTGCTCTGCGTGGCGATGCGACCCTCTTCCCACGATCTCGGAAGCGCTTTCAGCTTGGCGCTGTACTCGTCGGCGCGCTGCCTGAATACCGCGCGGACCTCCTGTTCTTTCGGATCGGCAGTCAACTGCCGTTCCCTATCGCTCAGCT
>JAQGLQ010000462.1 GCA_028292785.1 Noviherbaspirillum sp.
GTCGCGGCCGCTGTCGATCCTGCTGCTGGAATACAGCGTCACCGGCGAGCTGGAGCGGGCCGCGGCGCTGGGCCTTCTGATCACCGGCATCATCTGCACGATCATGCTGCTGGGGCGATTGTGCGGCCTGCACATGAACCAGCCCCAGCGATAAACACCATCAAGGAGACGCGTGTGAACAAAATTACCCTCGTGCTGATGTCAGCGCTGCTGACGTTCCTGGCGTCGGCCAGCGAGGCGCAAAACCCGAATGCGCAGAAACAATGGGAAGAAACCATCGCGGCCGCCAAGAAAGAGGGCAAGGTGGTGGTCACCGGGCCGCCCGACCCGCAGGTGCGGCAGATGGTGCCGGCCGCGTTCAAGGCGCGTTACGGCATCAACGTCGAATACCTCGGCATCCGCACCAGCGATATCGCCTCCCGGCTGCGCTCGGAGCGTAGCGCCGGCATGTACACCATCGATGTCGTGCTCGGCGGCATTCAGACCATGGCGACCGGCTTCTATCGCGAGAAGACGCTCGAGCCGCTCAAGCCGCTGCTCATCATGCCCGAGGTGGTCGATGCCTCGAAATGGAAGGCCGGCAAGCTTCCCTTCGTGGACCCGGAGCAGCAGTACATCCTGCGCCTGTTCAGCAGCGTGACGCCGTCCTTTTACATCAATACCGACGTCGTCAAGCCCGGCGAGATAAGCAAGGCAAGCGATCTGCTCGACCCGAAATGGCGCGGCAAGATCTCGGCCGAGGATGCCACCCTGTCCGGCAGCGGCAGCGCCCAGGCGGCGCGCTATTACCTGCAGCTCGGCGAGGACTTCGTGAAGAAGCTGTACATCGACCAGAAGCCCGTGATCAGCCGCGAGCGCCGCCAGCTGACCGACTGGCTGGTACGCGGTACTTATCCGATCGCGCTGAACGCAGACGAGGACGAGGTGGAGCGGCTGCGCCAGGAAGGCATGCCGGTGGCCGCGGTGTATGCCCTGCCAGACCTGCCGGGCGGGACCAATACCGGCGAAGGCCAGCTCGGGGTGTTCAAGAATGCGCCGAATCCCAATGCTGCCAAGCTGTTCGCCAACTGGATCGCGTCGAAGGAAGGACTCGAAACCTATGCCCGCGCGCGCGGACGGTCGCCGACGCGCAACGATACCGCCGAGCGCAGCTTCCTGCCGGCGGCAAGCATTCCGCGCCCGGGCGAAACCTATTTCGATACTGCCGACTGGGAGCTGACGGTCACGAAGAAGGAAAAAATCCGCGCTCGCATGAAGGAGCTGCTCGGGCGCTGATCGCGCCGGACCTGCGCATTGTTCCCATTTAACGTGAAAGACATCTCGATGGACAACTCTGCCAAGCCGAACCTGATGCGCGAGCCTTACCTCGAGTGGGTGCGGGAAGAAGGGCTCCCCGTCTATGAGGGCTTCGGGATCGACCTGTTCGCGGTCGAACCGAAACCGTGGGCGCGGCTCGACGCCAACGGCGCGGCCGTCCATCTCAAGGGGCGCGGCGACTTCGTCTCGATGTTCGTGATGGAGCTGGCACCGGGCACGGCGAGCGCGCCGCAGCGCCACCTGTACGAGGAAGTGGTGTACGTGCTGGCCGGTCGTGGCTGCACCACTGTCGAAACGGCCGGCGGCGAGACCCACAGCTTCGAGTGGGAACGCGGCAGCATGTTCGCAATTCCGCTGAATGCGAAATACCGGCATTTCAATGTCAGCGGCAGCGAAAGCGCGCGCATGGTCAGCACCACCAATGCGCCGGCCGTGATGAACATGTTCCACAACACAGACTTCGTGTTCGACAATTGCTTCCACTTCCAGGAACGCGTGGGCGACAAGAAATATTTCAACGGCGAAGGCCAGTTCATTCCGAGGCGCCCGGGCGTGCACATGTGGGAAACCAACTTCGTAGCCGACCTCGCCCGCATCGAGCTGGAGGACCGTCCCGAGCGCGGCTCCGGGGCACGGATCCTGGGTTTCATTCTCGCCGACGGCACCATGCATGCGCACATCTCCGAAGTGCCGGTCGGCCGCTACAAGAAGGCCCATCGGCATGCCGCCGACTATCACGTGATGTGCGTGGACGGCCAGGGCTATACGCTGCTCTGGTACGACGGCGACGAGGACTTCGTGCGCATCGACTGGAAGCACGGCATGGTGTTCGCGCCGCCGGACCAGATGTTCCATCAGCATTTCAATATCGGCGCCACGCCAGCCCGCTATCTCGCGACGGCGTTCGGCAGCACTCGTTATCCGTTCACCGCCAGCAAGCGCAGTTCGAAGCTCGGCCGGTTCTATACCAGCGTCAAGCTGGGCGGTGACCAGATCGAGTACGAGGATCAGTCCGAGCGCATCGCGCAGCTCTATGAAGAAAGCACGCGGAAAATGGGCGTCACCGTGACGATGCCTGAATTCAACGCTCCGCAAACATGAATCGTCCGGAATATTTTTTGCGGAACGCAGGCCTTCCGCCAACCGACCCCTTCTGAACATGAGCGACATTCTTGGACTCGGCATTACCCACTATCCCGGCCTGACCCCGCGTTTCGCCAGGCCGGGCTCGCTGCGCCGGCTGCTGCAGGACCCCGGCCTTCCCGAACGGTATCGCACCCCCGACGGCTGGCCGGAGACGATGAGAGCGGAATGGGGCGACGACGAGGGCCATACCTTCGCCGAGCGGCACCGGGAGGAAGTCAGGGCTGAAATGCTGAAGGTGCGCGCGGCCCTCGACGACTTCCGTCCGGATTTCATCGTGGTCTGGGGCGACGACCAGTATGAGAACTTCCGCGAAGACATCATCCCCGGCTTCGCCATCCTCGCGTACGACGCGGTGGACATGCAGCCGTGGTCGCGGCCGGGCGCGCCGCCGAATGTCTGGGGCGAGCCGGCGGACAAGACCTTTCATGTCCGCGGACACCGCGAAGGCGCGAAGTACCTGACGCGGCGCCTGATCGAGCAGGACTTCGACATGGCGTATTCCTACCGTCCGCTGCACCAGCCGCTCGGCCATGCGTTCGCCAATTCGGTGCTCTACCTCGACTGGGAAAGGCGCGGCTTCGATTACCCGATGGTGCCTTTCTCGGTCAATTGCTACGGTAAGCGCATCATCGCCACGCACGGTTACATGGAGAGCCTGGAGAACCCGGTCGCCGAAGCCGACTTCGATCCGCCTTCGCCGTCGCCGGCGCGCTGCTTCGACCTCGGGGCCGCCTGCGCGCGCGCTGATCGACAGCCCGTGGCGCGTCGCGCTGATCGCCTCGTCAAGCTGGTCGCATGCCTTCATGACGCAGAAGCATTCCTACCTGTACCCGGACACGCCCGCCGACCTGAAGCTGTTCAAGGCGCTCCAGGCCGGCGACTACGCCGCATGGCGGGCGACCACGCTGGCGCAGGTGGAAGACGCCGGGCAGCAGGAAATGCTCAACTGGTTCTGCCTGATCGGCGCGATGGCCGAGCTTGGGCGCAAGGCGGACTCGTCGGTGTTCATCGAGTCCAACATCATGAACTCCAACAAGGTGATCGCGACTTTTCGCGCGTCATCAAACGACGCATGAGCGAACTATGACCGCGCGACAGTGGAAGCTCGGGGCCCTCGGCGGCCCGCAAACATTCGGCGCCCAGGCAGCGAGGCTGATGCTGGGATGCTACCCGGAATTCGACAGGGAACTGGCGTATTACCCGACCTCCGATGAAGCGCTCGAAGCGCTGCTGCGCGGCGAAGTCACCGCATTCTGCGCGCCGGAGCAGATGTCCAAGACCGGGTTTCACGCCGGGATGCAGGCGCGCATGACGGCGCCGGGGTCGCCCTTGCATGTGCTGGCCGAGATCACCCATGCGTATCACTGCTCGCTGCTCGGCAAGCCTGGCGCGGATATCGCGCGGGTGCGCCGCGTGCTCGGGCATACCGGCTCGGTCACCCAGAGCCGGCCGTGGCTCGAAGCCAACCTGCCGCACGCCGAAATCGACATCGTCGACACCAGCTCATTTGGCGCGGCGCGCTCCGTGCTGGACGGCGACGGCTCGATCGCATCGGTGGGCACACCCGAGCTGGCGCGCGAATGCGGCCTGGTCGAGCTGGCGCAGGATATCGATGGCGCCAGCGTCGGCAGCTATTGGGCGCTGTCGCGCGACCGCTTGTTCAGCAGGACGCCGACCCGCCTCGTGGTGGCAGGGCGCATGAAAGACGATGGACAGCTGAGCCGGCTGATTTGCGCGATGAGCGATGCGGGATATGCGTTGCAGACGGTCTCGTCGCGGCCCTCGGGAAAGGCGCTGTACGAGTACGACTATATGTTGCGGCTGCGCGGCGAGGGAACGTTGGAAACGGTGGAAGCAGTTTTGGCGGGGCATGGATCGATGCGGCTTGCGGGGGCGTTCGAGGCGCGGAGCAGTCGCACTTGATGAAAAATTCCTTCCCCGTGTAAGGGAGAAGGAACCTGTCGGAGCCTCCAGTATTTGCGAGATATGCAGCTTCGCGAAGACGGGTCTTCCCGGGATCACTCCCTCCCGCGCTTGGTCACCGCCGCCTCATAATCCTTGAGCCATTTCTCGTTCATGTCCAGATAGCGCGCCGGATCGATCAGCTTGATCGGGACGTTCTTCCACGCGGTCTCGATCTTCGTGCTGGTCGGCACCCGGCTGCGGTTGGCGAGTATCTGCTGTCCTTCCTCGCTCAGCATGTAATCGTAATACAGCATGGCGGCATGCGGATTGGGCGACCTCTTCAGCAATCCGATGGCGCGCAGCTGGCCGATCGCCGGCGGAATCACGAAGGACTCGATCGGCGCGCCTTTCTGTTTCATGGCGGGGGGCGAGAAGTCATAGACGGTCAGCGCCAGCGGCACTTCACCGGACGCCACCATGTTGGCCAGCAGCGTGTGGCCCTTGCGCACCGAAATGCCGTTGGTGCTGGTGATTTCCTTGAATAGCTTCATCCCCTCGTCGTGCCCCAGTTCGTCGAGCACTGCGGCGAACCAGTGGTGATCGGCGCCCTCGATACCGAGGCGGCCTTTCCATTTCGGCGCAAGCAGATCCCGATAGGTCTTCGGCAGCTCCTCCTTCTTGACCTTCTCCGTGTTGTACGCCTGGACAAAGATATCGATGCTGTTACCCACCCATTCCCCGTGCTTCGGAATGGCGGCGGGCATGATGTCCCTGTGGTGCGGCGACTTGACCGGCTGCAGCAGTTTTTCCCGGTGCAGCGCTTCCATTTCAGGCACGTTGTTGTCGACGATATCGGCTTCGAACCGCCCCGCTTTTGCCTCGGACACAACTTTCTGCAGCACGCCTTCCGAACCGGAGCGCCAGTTCTTGATCTTGATTCCGTATTTCTTCGTGAAGGCTTCGAGGAACACTTCCTGGTCGATCGCGGTCATCGATCCGTACAGTACCAGTTCGCCTTCCTTCTTCGCGCCGGCGATCAGGCGCTGCATGCGGTCCGGGCCGTCGTCGAGCGCGACCTCCGCCACCGTGCGCCCGGCGGCCCGGGATTGCGCCGCCGCCGGAGCGAAGGCCTGAAAGGAAAGGCTCGCCAGCATCAGCATCAAGCCCGGCCGCAGCATTGATCGATTCATGGGTTTCTCCTTGAATTGTCCATGGGACGATTCTGGGATTCCGGCGGTGCCGCGAACAGTACTTTTTTCGGAAGAAGCTTGCGGAATTCTTATAGGCGCGCGCGCCGGTTGACCGGAATGGTCGGGGCGGAAAACATAGTGTTGCAAGGAAGGCCATCGGCAGCCGCTTGAAGGTCGTCCGCTGCATACCGTGAGAAAAAGTCTTGCCGAACAAGGCTTGCACCTTGAAACAGCCGGAAACAGCTGCAAACAGCCGCAAACAGCCGGCTATAAGAATTCTGCATCCCTTCGCGCGAAAAAGAACTATTCCGCCATCGCGACGCAACCAGACAATACGCCTGCCACGATCCGCACCAGCTTATTGAAAGGGATGCGCGCAATGACAACGAAAACAGAAAACGAAAGCATGGCACGGGTAGGGCCGGGAACGCCGGCGGGCGAACTGCTGCGCCGCTATTGGCATCCGGTGGCGGCGGCCGGCGACCTGACTCCGGAGAAGCCGATCAAGCGGGTCACCATTCTCGGCGAAAAGCTGGTGGTGTTCCGCATGCCGGCGGCCGCGAATGAATCCCGGCCGCGCTATGGCCTCATGGCCGAACACTGCCCCCATCGCCTCGCTTCGCTTTTTTATGGAAGGGTGGACCAGGAGGGCATCCGCTGCCCCTATCACGGCTGGAAGTTCAGCCTCTCGGGGCAATGCCTGCAGCAGCCGGCCGAGCCGCCGACCAGCACCTACAAGGACAGGATCCGGCAGCCCTCCTATCCGGTGCAGCGCCTCGCCGGCCTGCTGTTCGCCTACATGGGGCCGGGCGAACCGCCGCAATTGCCGCGCTGGGACGTGCTCGGGCGCGAGGATGGCCGGCGCTGGGGCGTGGTCGAGTCGGTGATCGAGTGCAACTGGCTGCAGGCGATGGAAAATTCGGTCGACCCGGCGCACTTGTACTGGCTGCACGGCAACCTCAGCGCACCCAATCTGCCGGTGGGAGAGGACCGCTTCAAGGCGCTCGGCGTCGAAACGACCTACGAGGAAAAGCATGAGTTCATCCGCTTCGAATACGGCATCCAGAAGCAGCGCATCACCCCCGGCAAGAAGCCCGGCGACCCGCCGCAGACCGAGCAGCATCCATTGCTGTTTCCAACGGGGCTGCGGCTGATCCTGCCGCTGCGGTCGGTGGAGGCCAACGGCTACGCGGGCGCGGACAGCTTCACGGAGGAGGACCGCAAGCGCGGCTATCTGCACAATCTCCAGCTGCGCGTGCCGATCGACGATACCCATACGCTGGTGTATCACGTCATGTTCCATCCGTCGGCCGCCATCGTCTCCGATCCGGATACGGAAGAAGTCGAATACGAATATTGCCGGCTCAAGAATGAAGACGGCGAGTACGACATGAACGTCGTCACCGCCCAGGATTCCCTCGCGTGGGAATCGCAGGGCGCGCTCACCGACCGCTCGCTCGAACATCTCGGCACCTCCGACCGCGGCGTCGTCATCCTGCGTCGCCTGCTGAAGGAGCAGATCGAGATCGTCGCCAAGGGCGGAGAACCCATGGGGATTATCCGCGGCCCCGCGCATAAGGTGATCGATATCGACATCTTTCATGAACCGTTCGGCCTGCGGCGGGGCGGCTGACGCGCCCGTGCCGGCAGCGCCGGGACGCGAGCCTAATCAACAGAACAGGAAAGCAATGGAAAGCACTTCAAGCGCGGCACCGTCCGTGGGCCGGAAACTGAAGCTCGGCATCGCGGGCGTCGGCGTCGGCGCGGCCGAAATCCTGCCGCAGATCGAAGCCTCGGGAAAAATCGAACTGGTCGCGGCGGCCGACGTCAACCAGCGGATACTCGATGCATTTCATGCGCGCTACGGCGCGAAGACCTACGACAGCGTCGAGAAGCTATGCGCCGACCCCGAGGTGGAAGCGGTCTGGATCGCGACGCCGAACAGGTTCCATGCGCAGCATGCGATCATCGCCGCCCAGCACGGCAAGCATGTGGTGGTCGAGAAGCCGATGGCCAATTCGCTGGCGGAAGCCGAGGCCATGATCGAGGCTTCGATCAAGAATGGCATCAAGCTCATTTGCGGCCATACCCAGAGCTTTCTTCCGCACATCCGCACCATGCGGCGCATCATCCGTTCGGGCGAAGTCGGCAAGCTGTGCGCGCTGCACGTATTCGCCTATTCCGACTGGATGCTGCGGCCGCGGACCCCGGACGAACTCGATGTCAACCAGGGCGGCGGCGTGCCGTACCGCCAGGGCCCGCACCAGATCGATACCCTGCGCCTGCTCGGCGGCGGCATGGTGCGCAGCGTGCGCGCGGCCACCGGGCAGTGGTTCGCCGCGCGGCCGATACCCGGCTTCTATTCCGGTTACATGGAATTCGAGGACGGTACGCCGGCCACCTTCCTGCACAACGGCTATGGCTATTTCGTCGCCGCCGAGCTGGTGCCGTGGGGCAGCCAGACCCATCACTTCACCGCCGAGGAGAGGGTCGCAATCCGCAAGTCGCTGGTGAATGGAACTTCCAATGAGGCGCGCGCCAAGGATGAGATGCGCATCGGGGGAGGGCAGGAACGGGTTCATTCCCGCAATGCCGCCCAGCCGCAACCCTGGGTGCCGAACGATCTCGGCATCCTGATCGCGAGCTGCGAACGGGGAGACATCAGGCAGTCGAAGTTCGGCATCCATGTCCACGATGACGAGGGGACCCGGGACGTGCCGCTGGAAGGCAGCGCGGATCCGAAGGCGGGCCGGATAGCGGAACTCGACGAACTGTACAACGCGGTTGTATTCGACAAGCCGATCAGCCATTCGGGGCCATGGGGCATGGCCACGCTGGAGGTCTGCCTGGCGATCATGCAATCCGCGAAGGAACGCAGGGAAATCATGCTGTCGCACCAGGTGCCGAGCCCGGTATGACGGCGACGATCTTGGTCAACCAATGGAAATGAATCGAAGGGATTGATGATGAAGGACGCATTCATGCTTTTAAAAACCGGGATGGCGCGCGCCTGCGCGCTGACGCTCTGCGCCGCAAGCATCATGACGGCGGCGCCGGCGCCCGCGCAGAACCTGGCGGAGTTTCCCGGCAAGCCGGTCAAGCTGATCGTCACCTACTCGCCGGGCGGCGCGTTCGACTTCATCGGCCGCCAGCTCGCCAAGGGCCTGCAGGACATCTGGGGCCAGCCGGTGGTGGTCGAGAACAAACCGGGCGCCTCCGGTTCCATCGGCGCCGAGTTCGTCGCCCGATCCAAGCCCGACGGACTCACGCTCCTGGTCGGCAGCGCCGGCCCGATCGTGGTGGTGCCGTTCATGCGCGACAAGCTGCCCTACGACCCGCTCAAGGATCTGAAACCGATCGCCATGACGGCGGGCATTCCGAACGTGCTGGTGGTGAACGCCGACTCGCCCTACAAGACCTTCACGGAATTCATCGGCGCCGCCAAAAAGCATCCGAAGGAAATCGACTACGCCTCCAGCGGCAGGGGCGATTCGCATCACATGACCATGGAGCACATGATGCGCGCCACCGGCGTGCAGCTGAACGAGATTCCCTACAAGGGCGGCGCGCCGGCGCTGCTGGCGGTGCAGACCGGCGAAGTGCCGGCGGCATGGCTGGCCGTGTCGACGGCGCTGCCGCTGATCCAGTCCGGCAAGCTGAGAGCGCTGGCGGTCAGCACGCAGGAGCGCGTGTCGCATCTGCCGGATGTGCGCACGGTGGCCGAACTCGGCTACCGCGATTTTGAGGTAATCTACTGGATCGGCATCATGGGGCCGGCGGGGATGCCGCCGGCGCTGGTGCAGAAAATCCAGAACGATTTGAAAACAGTGGTGGATACAAAAGAATATCGTGACAGCATCGTGCGCACCGGGGGCATGCTCCGCTTCGGCGGCGCCGATCAATTCACGAAAATCATCCACATGGACTATCAGCGCAACAAGGCGCTGCTCTCGCAATGAGATAAGCGCGCGCGCCATGCCGGCCGCGTGCGCGCTCCTCATCCGGCCGGAGCGCGGCTGCGCTGCGACCGCCACGGAAGGGGAGACAAATGAAATTTCAGGTGAGCCGCGGGAACATGCTGTCGCTGTATATCCCGGCTTTGATCTTCGCGGCGTCGAACGGCATCGTGGTGCCCGCGCTGCCGATGCTGTCGAAATCCTTGGCGGTCAGTTTCGCCCTTGCGATGTCGGCGCTGGCCGCCCAGTTGCTGGGACTGGCGCTGTCGACCGTCCCCACCGGCTATCTGCTCGACAGGTTCGGCAGCCGGGTCGTCACGATAACCGGACTGCTGCTCGTCGCCGCCAGCGCCTTGCTGACGACGACGGTGACGGAATTCAGCCAGCTGCTGGTGTACCAGTTCATCGCCGGCTGGGGCGCGCAGATGTGGATGCTGGGGCGCCTCACCCTGATCGGGACGCAGGCCGCGCCGGGCAGCCGCGGACGGCAGGTGACCGGCATGACCGGCATCGAAAGCATAGGCATGCTCCTCGGCCCTATCGCCGGCGGCCTGCTGGTGCTGCGTTTCGGCGCGGCGCAGACCTATGGCTTCAAGGCGGCGTTCTGCATGGCGGCCGCCTTCGTCGTCTATCTCGCCTCGCGCGGCGTGCGGGCGGAGGACACCAGGCCGGCGCGCAATGATGCGCAGGCCGAACGCACGCTGCTGGAAATGCTGAAGACGCCGCCGCTGCCCAAGCTGGCGGCCATCCAGATCATGGGCAGCCTGTCGCGCGGTTCCATCTTCAGCGGCACCTTCGACCTCTACATGGCCTATGCCTACGGCGTCAGCCCGGTGGTGATCGGCGCGCTGCGCAGCGTCACCGGCACGCTCGGCGTGCCCATCACTTTCCTGGCGGGCCATGTGATGGATCGCTTCGGCCGCAAGGCGACCATCGTTCCCGGATTCGGGCTGATGTCCGTCGGGCTGCTTGCCATGGTGATCGTCTCGGCCTTGAAGCTGCCCTTCGAGTGGTTCGCCGCATCGCTGATCGCCGTGCATCTTGCGATCAGCATCACTTCGGGATCCATGCAGACGCTGGGCATCGATTCCGCCCCGCCCGAATGGCGCGGCAGGTTCCTGGCGTTCCTGCGGCTCGGCAGCGAGTTCGGACATTTCCTGAGCCCGGTAGGCTTCGCGCTTTTCGCGACCTCGCTGGGATATCCGGCCGCGTTCGGCTTCCTGATGGTCATGAGCGCCTCCGTGTCGATGACGGTAGCGAAGACCGTCAAGGAAAATTTCAAGGGGCGCAAGGAAGCGGCGTCCTGAGAGCCAGCCCGTTCCCGCGCGGGCGATATCGCAGCGGCCTCGCGCATGCGGCGAGGCCCGCCCGCGCACACCCCTCCCGCCACGACCTATAAGAAATCGACATCCCCAAGCGCGGAAAATGAACTGTTCGCGCCGGCACCGGCATCCCACAATGTCTGCGCGGATGACACAGCCTTCGCTTCGACACCGGCGTTGATGCTTTCGATTTCAGCTCATGACAAATGGTTTGAACCAGGGAGGAAGTAATGCGGTTATGGAAAACAGGTGCTGCGGTCGGGATGGGCCTATTGAGCACATCGCTTCATGCGCAGACCAATGTGCAGATCTACGGAATCGCCGACGCCGGCGTCGAATACGTCACCAAGGTGCCGGTCGCGGGCGGCGGCACCGGCAGCCTGGCCCGGCTCCAGTCCGGCAACGCGGCCAGTTCGCGCTTGGGCTTCCGCGGACGGGAGGACCTGGGCGGTGGCCTTGCGGCCACATTCACGCTGGAGAGCGGCTTTGCGCTGGATAACGGCACGCTGTCCCAGGGCGGCCGCCTGTTCGGCCGCCAGGCATATGTGGGACTGGGCTCCAGCTACGGCGAGATCCAGCTCGGCCGCACCACCACGCCGATTTACGAGTACGGCCTGGTGTTCGATCCGGTCGGCCCGGCGGTCTATTCCTCCGCGGTCTACGACCTCTCGTTCGTCGGCCGCGCCGACAATGCGGTGAAATACGCGGGCAAGTTCGGCGGCCTGAAAACCACCGCCCAGTACAGCGTCGGCTACAACAGTCTGACCGCGGGCGCAGCGGAAGTGCCGGGCGCTTCCAGGGTCGGCAAGGAAATCGGCCTTCATGCCGACTACACCGTCGGCGGCCTGGTCGTCGGCGGCGCCTTTGACCGCAAGTACGGCTCCACCATCGCCACCCAGCGCAACACCGACGAGCGGATCGTAGTGGGCGCCACGTACGAGATGAAGCCGCTCAAGCTGTTCGCTTCCTATCTGCGCCAGACCGCCGAAACGCCGGGCACGAAGACGCAAGGCAAGTACTACTGGCTTGGCGCGAACTACGCCGTGACGCCGGCCCTGACCTTGCTGACCGGCGCCTACTTCTTCGATCCGGCCGGAGCGGACAACAAATCGACGATGTACACCTTGATGGGCAGCTACGCGCTTTCCAAGCGCACTGATATCTATTCGCTGGTCTCGACCGTGAAGACCCAGGCGCGTTCGACCGCGGGCCTGAGCGGCACGGTGAACGCCGGCGACAATCAGTCCGGTCTCATCATCGGCCTGCGCCACCGTTTCTGACGAAACCAAACGCACCGGATGCAACGGCGGCGCCGCGCATCCGGTGCGCATGATTAACGAATTCTGAAATCATCCGCAGTGGACGAAACATATTTGCCATCGGAGGCGCGCAAGGAGGAACTGGCCCGCCTCCGGAAAGAGATCGCTTCCATCCCCGGGACCATCGTCTTCGATTCGGAGAAGTCGCGCGCCGGCTATCACCTCAACATGTTTTGCATGGAACTCAAGACGGAAGAAAACCGCGCGGCATTCAGGGCCGACGAACCATCCTTCCTCGCGAGATACCCGCTCAGCGAAGAACAGCGCCACGCGGTTCTTGAGCGCGACTACAACCGCATGCTTGCGCTGGGCGGGAATATTTATTTTCTGGGCAAGCTCGCGGCTGTCGACGACCACAGCTTTCAGCAGATCGCAGCCAATATGACCGGCATGCAGGTCGAAGAATTCAAGATGATGATGCTCGCCGGCGGCCGCGCTCCGGAAGCCGCCGGCGCGGCGGAACGGAAGGAGAAGCACGGTGGCTAAAATCGTCGCGGGCGTCGGCTCCTCGCATATCGGCGCCGTCGGCGCGGCCTGGGACGGCGGCATGTCGGAAGACGCGTACTGGAGCCCGATATTCAAGGGATATGAATTCTCCAAGAGGTGGATCGCCGAACAACGGCCGGACGTGGTGATCCTCGTCTACAACGACCATGCCGCAGCATTCACGATGGATATCATTCCGACGTTCGCGATCGGCTGCGCCGAAGAATTCGCGCCGGCCGACGAAGGCCGCGGACGCCGCCGGATACCGGTGGTGAAGGGGCATCCGGAACTGGCCTGGCACATCGCGCAATCGGCCATCCTCGACGAATTCGACATGACCATCGTCAACAGGATGGACGTGGACCATGGCCTGACGGTGCCGATGTCGCTGATGTTCGGCCAGCCGGAAGCCTGGCCCTGCAGGGTGATCCCGCTGGCCGTGAATGTCGTGCAGTTTCCGCCGCCGACCGGCAATCGCTGCTACCGGCTGGGCAAGGCGATCCGCAAGGCGGTGGATTCCTTCGACCGGGATCTGAAGGTAATGGTCTGGGGCACCGGCGGCATGTCGCATCAGTTGCAGGGGCCGCGCGCCGGGCTGATCAACCGCGAGT
Organism: Noviherbaspirillum sp.; assembly: GCA_028292785.1. Next base: position 13,253 of record JAQGLQ010000462.1, read on the forward strand.
TCGACAATCGCTTCCTCGACCTGATCGTTTCCGATCCCGAAGCGGCGGCGCGCATACCGCATATCGAGTATCTGCGCGAGGCCGGTTCGGAAGGCATCGAGATGGTGATGTGGCTGGTGATGCGCGGCGCGCTAGCGGGTGCGGTGAAGCAGAGGCACCGCTTTTATCATGTGCCGGCTTCGAATACCGCGATGGGTCATTTGATACTGGAAAATCCGCATTGAGCGGAGCCACACCGAATCGAAGGAGAAAATGATGCAAACAAACGCTTCCGGCCTGCAGGTCGGTACTGCTCTCGGCGTCGTGCAAGGCGCGATGGCCGACGACGCCATACGGGTATTCAAGGGGATTCCTTATGCCGCGCCGCCGGTGGGCGAATTGCGCTGGCGTCCGCCCGCTCCGGCGCAGCCGTGGAGCGGGGTGCGGCCGGCGCTGGAATTCGGCCCGGACTGCCCGCAGACCGGCGATGTCGGATCGCGCGCGCCTGCGCAGAGCGAGGATTGCCTGTACCTGAATGTATGGACACCGGAGGGGGCGGCGCCGGGCTCGCTGCCGGTGATGGTGTGGATCCATGGCGGCAGCTACGTGGCCGGCAGCGGCGCCGAGGCGCGGCTCGACGGCGCGAAGCTGGCGCGCGAAGGCGCGGTGGTGGTCACCATCAATTACCGGGTCGGCCTGTTCGGTTTTCTCGCGCATCCGGCGCTGAGCCGCGAATCGCCGCACGGCTCGTCGAGCAACTATGCCTTGCTCGATCAGATCAAGGCTTTCGAATGGGTCAAGGCCAACATCGCCGGCTTCGGCGGCGATCCGGGGCGGGTGACCGCCTTCGGCGTATCCGCCGGTTCCGCCTCGATCTCGCTGCTGCTGGCGTCGCCGCTTTGCATGGGCATGTTCGACCAGGCCATCCTGGAGAGCCCCGGCACCGGCCGCCGTCTCGCCTCGCTCGACGATGCGGAGGCCGCCGGCGCCGTGCTCGGCGACGACATCGCGGCGCTGCGCCGGCTGTCGGCGACGGAACTGCTGGCCAAAACGCCGCTGCTGGCGCCGAAAGTGCGCGGCCTCACCACGCCGCGCATCCTGCGGCCGATCCGCGACGGCTGGGTCCTCCCGGAGGACGAGCGGCCGGTATTCAAGAGCGGCCGCCTGCACAAGATGCCGATCATCGTCGGCGTCAACGCTGATGAAGGAAGCGAGGCGACCGCCTCTTGGCCGGTCGGCACGCTGCAGCAATACCATGAACTGCTCGATGCCAGCTTTCCGGGCATGGCCCGCACGGCGCTCGAGCTTTATCCCGCTTCCGGCGATGCCGACGTGCGCGCGCGGGTGGCGCAGCTGTTCGCGGACACGCAGTTCAACTACGGCGCGCGCATGCTGGCACACTCCATGTCGGCGCAAGGCGCGGACGTGTGGTGCTATGTGTTCACGCGCCGCCGCGCTCATCGCCAGGATGGTCCGCATCATGGCCAGGAAGTGCATTATGTGTTCGGCAATCTGGCCGCACCCTATCCGCGCGAGCTTCCATCTTTCGACGACAAGGATCAGGAAATCTCCTCCGCGATGATGAAGACATGGGTGGCGTTCGCCGCGACGGGCAATCCGAACGGCGCCGACTGGAACACATGGGCGAAGCTCGATCCCGAGCAGGAAAATTATCTCGAGTTCGGCGACCCGGTCAGGAACCGCGCCGGCTGGAGAACGGCGCAGCTGGAATT
>JAQGLQ010000499.1 GCA_028292785.1 Noviherbaspirillum sp.
TATTTGCTCGCCTTGTCCGACAGTTCGCGGTTCTCGCGCTGCAGGTCATGCGCGAGGTAATCGCAAACCAGGGTGAATATCGTGCAGCCGCTGCTGCTGAGCGTAACGCGCGGCGTGCCGTGAAACAGGATTCCAAAGTCGCTTGAAAACGTCCACCCTCGTTCCTGCCCGCCACCCCTGCCCCAGCCGATGCCGACATACGGTGCCACCTTGCGGAAATCGATCGTGCCATTGATTCTGCCGACGCTCTCGATATCGTAGACCCGGTTTCCGATGAGGTAGGAACCGGTGATGCTCGGCCTGGCGCGCGCATCCACTCTGTTGCCGTTGTAGCCGAGACCCGTGCTCAGCCGAAAGCCGCTGCTTTCCCATGGAAACCAGTCAAGCAATACATCGAAGGTATTGGCCGTCGCCCGATAGTCATATTTCAGATAGGTGCTGCTGCGAGTATAGGAATACCTGAAATAGCCGGTGCCGACGCGCAGGTTCAGACTTGGCGTCAATGCAACGCTGGCATGCGCGCCTATGCCGGTGGTGCCGACTTCTGCCGTGGCGGCAACTCCGGCATGCGCCGTGCCGGCAATGCACCCTGCCAGCAAGCCGAACCACGCGTACACCTCTTTCATGGCTCCCGTCCCGTTGGCGGTTCAACCAGATCATATCGACCCGCATTAAGCATGCGGGTCGATCACGATGCTTTGATCGCGGGCAGAGAAATGCAATCGGCAAATCGGGCGGTTGCATGACCGGACGCAGAGAATGCGTCATTTGATTGATCGCGGGATTGCTGCGGCAGCAATGATGCGGCGGGTGCTGTCTTATCGCAGCCAGTTTTCCATCACGATCTGGTATGAACGCAATCGCGCCGCATGGTCGTAGATCATCGAATGAATCATCAGCTCATTGGCGCCGGTGGCTTCAACCAAGGCCTGCAGTTTTGCGCTGGCGCTTTGCGCGTTGCCCACGATGGATGCGCCGAGCATCGATTCCACCGATGCCTGTTCATGCGGCTGCCAAAGGCTATCCATACTGTCGACCGGCGGCGGCAATTGTCCGGGCACGCCGCGCACCAGGTTGAGATGCATCTGTTGCTGGGTGGTGAACAGACGGCGCGCCTGCTGTTCCGTCTCGGCGGCGATCACATTGACGCCGACCATCGCATACGGCGCGTCAAGCACTTCCGACGGCTGGAAACGTTGCCGGTACAGCTCCAGCGCGGACTGCATGTAAGCCGGTGAAAACTGGCCGGCGAAAGCGAAGGGCAAGCCGAGATAGCCGGCCAGCTGCGCGCTGAAGGTGCTGGAACCGAGCAGCCAGATCGGAATTTCCAGGTCCTCGCCGGGGATGGCCCGCACCAGGCTGGATGCGGTCGGCTTCAAATAATTGCGCAGCGCGGTCAGCTGCTCCGGAAACTCTCCGCCGTCATGCGGCAAATGGTTGCGCAGCGCGCGCGCTGTCGTCTGATCCGAGCCGGGCGCGCGGCCCAGTCCGAGATCGATGCGGCCCGGATAGAGCGATTCGAGGGTGCCGAACTGTTCGGCAATAACCAGCGGCGAATGGTTCGACAGCATGATGCCGCCGGAGCCCACGCGTATGGTCGATGTGTGCCCCGCGACATCGCCGATCACGACGGACGTGGCCGCGCTGGCGATGCCGGGCATATTGTGATGTTCCGCCAGCCAGTAACGGCGGTAACCCCATTTCTCGACATGCTGCGCGAGATCGCGCGTGCGCAGCAAGGCATCGCGCGCGGTGCCGTCGAGAAGGATGGGCGACAGGTCCAGGACGGACAAGGGAAGCGATGGTTTCATTGGAAGAATCTTGTCTGGATGCGAAGACCATCGTGCCCGGCGCCCGGCGTTCAGCCGCCGAGAACGTGCTTGTGAAATGCGATATGGTCTTCGATGAAAGTGGAGATGAAGTAATAGCCGTGGTCATACGCTTCATGCCGGCGCAGGTTCAGCGGTTGCGCGGCTGTCATGCATGCCTTCTCGAATTCCTCGGGCAGCAATTGCTGTTCCAGGAATTGGTCGCTCAAGCCCTGGTCGATCAGTATCCCTTGCGGAAAAGGTTTCTTCCGGTCGCGCATCAGCTCCGATGCATCATGGCTTTTCCACAATGCGTGATCGTTGCCGAGATAGCGCGAGAATGCTTTCTGTCCCCACGGACAGCGCGTGGGCGAAGCAATCGGCGCCAGCGCCGACACCGAGCGGAAGCGCTCCGGATTGCGCAGGGCTAGCACCAGCGCGCCGTGGCCGCCCATCGAGTGTCCGCAGATGCCGACCCGTTTTTCATCGGCATTGAATTCGCCGAGGATCAGGTCGACCAACTCGCGCACGATATATGACTCCATCCGGAAGTGCTTGTTCCACGGCGGCTCGACCGCATCGAGATAAAAGCCGGCACCTTCGCCGAAATCCCATTCCGCGGTCGCGCCCTCGATGCCGGTGTTGCGCGGACTGGTGTCCGGCGCCACCAGCATCATGCCGTGCTGCGCCGCGTAGCGTTGCGCGCCGGCCTTGATCATAAAGGTCTCTTCGGTGCAGGTCAGGCCGGCCAGGAAAAACAGCACCGGTACCATCTCCTTGCCTTCCTTGCGCGGATGAAAGACCGAGAACCGCATCGGCAGGCCGATCTCTTTGGAGTCGTGCCTGTAATATGCCTGCACGCCGCCGAAGCAGCGATGCTCGCTCATGATTTCCAGCATGCGGCCTCCCTTTAGTAGAGCACCACGGAGCGGATCGATTCGCCGCGCTTCATCAGGTCGAAGCCTTCATTGATCTGCTCCAGCGACAGCCGGTGCGTGATCAGGTCGTCGATGTTGATCTTGCCTTCCATGTACCAGTCGACGATTTTCGGCACATCGGTGCGGCCGCGCGCGCCGCCGAAGGCTGAACCTTTCCATACCCGTCCGGTGACCAGCTGGAAAGGACGTGTGCTGATTTCCTTGCCCGCTTCCGCTACGCCGATGATGACCGACTGGCCCCAGCCCTTGTGGCAGCATTCCAGCGCCTGGCGCATGGTGGTGGTATTGCCGATGCATTCGAAACTGTAATCGGCGCCGCCGTCGGTGAGCTGCACGATCGCATCGACCACGTTCTCGACATCCTTCGGATTGACGAAATGCGTCATGCCGAAGCGGCGCGCCATTTCCTCGCGCGCGGGATTGATGTCGACGCCGATGATCTTGTCCGCGCCGACCATTTTCGCCGCCTGGATCACATTCAGTCCAATGCCTCCCAGGCCGAACACGACCACGTTCGCGCCCGCTTCCACTTTCGCGGTGAACAGCACGGCGCCCACGCCGGTGGTCACGCCGCAGCCGATGTAGCACACCTTGTCGAACGGCGCATCCTCGCGGATCTTGGCGAGCGCGATTTCCGGCACGACGGTGTGGTTGGCGAAGGTGGAGGTGCCCATGTAGTGATAGAGCGGCTTGCCGTCGATCGAGAAACGCGAGGTGCCGTCCGGCATCAGGCCGCGGCCCTGCGTGCTGCGGATCGCCTGACACAGATTGGTCTTGCGCGAGAGGCAGAACTTGCACTGGCGGCATTCCGGCGTGTAGAGCGGAATGACATGGTCGCCTTTCTTGAGCGTACGCACGTCCGGTCCGACGTCGATCACCACGCCGGCGCCTTCATGCCCGAGGATGGCCGGGAAGATTCCTTCCGGGTCGGCGCCGGACAGCGTGTAGTAATCGGTGTGGCAGATGCCGGTTGCTTTCACCTCGACCAGGACTTCACCCGCCCTGGGGCCTTCCAGATCCACCTCTTCGATGGTAAGCGGCGCGCCGGCTTTCCATGCAATGGCGGCTTTTGTTTTCATCAGAGAACTCCTTCTGTGGTGCGGTTTGATTGGATGGCGTTTTTACCAATTGATTCCGAGCGGCCGTATATTGCCCGAAAAATACGGATCTCGTCGAAGGTGGCTTTCGGCGATTGGTGGAGATGTTGGTATGAAACGGCTGTCTAAATGGTCAGATTCGTGATCTCATCGATCAGCTGTAGCGGCTCCAACGGCTTTACCAGATGCATATCTAAGCCCGCATCGAGCGAGCGCTGCCGCTCTTCC
>JAQGLQ010000522.1 GCA_028292785.1 Noviherbaspirillum sp.
CATTTGAATCCGTGTAAGATCATGCAGGAATTTCAATCCCCCTTTGATGGAGAGGCATATGAGAATTGGCATCCCCGCCGAAACGCGTCCGGGCGAGACGCGGGTGGCCGCTACCCCCGAGACGGTAAAAAAACTGATTGCGGCGCAACATCAGGTTATCGTCCAGTCCGGCGCCGGCGTGTCTTCCAGCATCACCGATGAAGCGTATGCCGGTGCGGGAGCGACGCTCGGATCGGGCGCCGATGCATTCGGCAGCGACATGGTGCTCAAGGTGCGCGCTCCAACCGCCGAAGAGCGGACGCACATGCGGGTGGGAACGGTGGTGGTGGGCATGCTCAATCCGTTCGATGCCGAGAATATCGAAGCGATGGCACACGCCGGCCTGACCGCGTTCGCGCTGGAAGCCGCTCCACGCATTACGCGCGCACAATCTCTCGACGTGCTTTCATCGCAGGCGAACATCGCCGGTTACAAGGCCGTCATTCTCGCGTCGAATACCTACCAGCGTTTCATGCCGATGCTGATGACCGCCGCCGGCACCGTCAAGGCCGCGCGCGTCCTGATCATGGGCGCCGGCGTGGCCGGTCTGCAGGCGATCGCCACCGCCAAGCGGCTGGGCGCGGTGATCGAGGCGTCGGACGTGCGGCCGGCGGTGAAAGAACAGGTGGAATCGCTGGGTGCGAAATTTCTCGATGTGCCTTTTCTGACGGAAGAAGAAAAGGAAATAGCACAGGGCACAGGCGGATATGCGCGCCCGATGCCGGCCGAATGGATGGAACGGCAGGCTGCCCTGGTGCATGAACGCGCTCAGGCCGCGGACATCATCATCACCACCGCGCTGATCCCGGGTCGCAAGGCGCCGGTACTGATCAGCGAGCAGACGGTCAAGGCCATGAAGCCGGGCTCGGTCATCGTCGACATGGCGGTCGAGCAGGGTGGCAATTGCCCGCTCTCCGAACTCGGCAAGACCGTCACCAAATACGGCGTGCATATCATCGGCGAACCGAATCTCGCCGCGCTGGTGGCGGCCGACGCCTCGGCTCTCTATGCGCGCAACGTGCTCGATTTTCTGAAGCTGGTCATCGACCAGGAAGGGCGGTTCGTTCTCAACCTCGACGATGAAATCGTTGCCGCGACGCTCATGTGCAGCAACGGTGAAGTACGCAGAAAATAAAACGCAGCAATGGGAGCGGACTTCCGATTCGCATCCATCCACCAAGGAGGTAAGTTCATCATGGAAGTCAGTCACACCGTCATCAATCTGATCATCTTCGTGCTCGCGATCTACGTCGGTTATCACGTGGTCTGGACCGTCACGCCGGCGCTCCATACCCCGTTGATGGCTGTCACCAACGCGATTTCCGCGATCATTATCGTCGGCGCCATGCTGGCGGCGGCGTTGACGGAGGGAGCGCTGGGACAGGTGATGGGCACGGCGGCGGTCGCGCTGGCGGCCGTCAATGTGTTCGGCGGTTTCCTTGTCACGCAGCGCATGCTCGAGATGTTCAAGAAGAAGGAGCCCAAAGCCGCGCCCAAGGCCCTCGGCGAGGGAGCCAAACAATGAGCATGAATCTCGTCACGCTGCTTTACCTGATCGCATCGGTCTGTTTCATCCAGGCGCTCAAGGGCCTGTCGCATCCGTCCACCGCGCGCCGCGGCAATGTCTTCGGCATGAGCGGCATGGCGATTGCAGTGGTCACGACGCTGGCGCTCATCTACAAGCTGCGCGCCGAGAGCCTCGGCGCGGGCGGCATGGGCTTTCCGCTCGTGCTGCTCGGCATTGCTGCCGGCGGCGTCATCGGCGCGATACTGGCCAGGCGCGTCGAGATGACCAAGATGCCGGAACTGGTGGCGGCCATGCATTCGCTGATCGGTCTGGCGGCGGTATGCATCGCCATTGCCGCCGTGTCCGAGCCGTGGGCCTTCAACATCACCGGGCGCGGCCAGCCGATCCCGCTCGGCAACCGCCTGGAGCTTTTCATCGGCACCTTCGTCGGCGCGATCACCTTTTCCGGTTCGGTCATCGCGTTCGGAAAACTCGCCGGCAAATACAAGTTCCGCCTGTTCCAGGGCGCGCCGGTGTCGTTCAAGGGGCAGCATTTCGTCAACCTGGTGCTTGCGGTGGCGATGATCGGCTTCGGCATCATCTTCTGCCTGACCCAGAGCTGGCTACCCTTCATTCTGATGACGCTGATCGCGTTCGTGCTCGGCGTGCTGATCATCATCCCGATCGGCGGCGCCGACATGCCGGTCGTGGTGTCGATGCTCAACAGCTATTCAGGCTGGGCGGCCGCGGGTATCGGGTTTTCGCTGAACAATTCGATGTTGATCATCGCGGGTTCGCTGGTCGGTTCATCCGGCGCGATCCTGTCGTACATCATGTGCAAGGCGATGAATCGCTCTTTCTTCAATGTGATTCTCGGCGGCTTCGGCGGCGGCGCGGCAGCGGCTGCGTCCGGCGGCAACCAAGCGCAGCGCAACGTCAAAACCGGTTCGGCCGATGACGCGGCCTTCCTGATGAGCAACGCGGAAACCGTGATCATCGTGCCGGGCTACGGTCTGGCGGTGGCACGCGCGCAGCACGCGCTCAAGGAATTATCCGAGAAGCTCACGCATATGGGCATCACCGTGAAATTCGCGATTCATCCGGTGGCCGGCCGCATGCCGGGTCATATGAACGTGCTGCTGGCGGAAGCCGAAGTGCCCTATGACCAGGTGTTCGAAATGGAGGACATCAACAGCGAGTTCGCCCAGGCCGACGTCGCCCTGATTCTCGGCGCGAATGATGTGGTCAATCCCGCCGCGAAAGATCCCAAATCGCCGATCGCCGGCATGCCGATCCTCGAAGCCTATAAAGCCAGGAATGTCATCGTCAACAAGCGTTCGATGGCGTCGGGCTACGCCGGTCTCGACAACGAGTTGTTTTACATGGACAAGACCATGATGGTTTTCGGCGATGCCAAGAAGGTGATCGAAGACATGGTGAAGGCAGTCGGGTAAGCCTGGCCAGCCGGGCGCTCAGCGATGCCCGAACATCATCTGCTCCGCGAGCAGACGCTTGGCCGGCGTGAACGCATCGATGAAGCCAAGCGATAGGCCGAGAAGACTCTGGGAATACGCGCCGTCCGGTGCGCTGGAAAACACGCGCGCCATCGTGTCCGTCAGGCGTATGGTGAGGCTCCGGTCTTTTTTCCTCTCCATCGCGAAACGCTCGAGTGACGCGGGCGATATCGCC
>JAQGLQ010000530.1 GCA_028292785.1 Noviherbaspirillum sp.
CGCGCATCCGCTCTGGCATCGAGCAATTGCGTGCGCATTTCAGTCAGCCACGAAGTCGCCGGCATGCGCACGCCCCGCGAAGCGAACCAAAAGCGCAGCACATTATCGATTCGATCGGGGCCAAGCCGGCGCAGACGATCGATGGCAATGCATTCGCCCTCCTGGCAAAGCGCGAGGTCCTGCGCCGCCAGTTCGTTGAGAAGGCGCTGCGCGGCTCGCGCGTGCTGCGCGGTGCGTGCGATACGCTGATGAAAGCCGGGAAAGTATTCCTCCAGGGCAGGCATCACGCGATGACGCAACGCATTGCGCATGTATCGCGGATCGGCATTGGATTCGTCCTCGACGAAGTCGATATGCTCGGCTTCGGCAAAGCTTTCGAGTTCCGCTCGTGTAAGGGCCAGCAGCGGACGAGCCATCCTCAGCGTTGCATCGCCCAGCAGATCGGGAGCGCTATTCGCGAACTCCATACCGCCGAGTCCTGCCACGCCCGAGCCGCGCAGCAACTGCAGGAGTACGGTTTCCGCCTGATCGTCGTGGTGATGTGCGGTCAGCAGCAACGTCGCTCCGTGTTTCCGACAGAGTTCGCCAAGTGCCGCATAACGGCCGAGACGAGCCGCCTCTTCCACGCCGGAGACCTCCCTCTTCGAAAGCGTGATGCGGCGCGCCTCGAATGCGACTCCGAGCCGTTGACACTCGCGTTCGCAATGCGCAAGCCAGTCGTCGGCGTTGGGACTGATGCCGTGATGGATATGAAAGGCGAATAGAGGAATGCCTCTGCGCATCGCGTAATCGCGCATCAGGTGCAGCAGCACCGACGAGTCGAGGCCGCCGCTATAGGCGACCGCGATGGCGCCCGGCTTACGCTGAGCCGGAGCGGAAATGCAAACGCGCGCCAGAATCTCTTCCAGCGCGCGTTCGAAAGCGTCGTTCACCGACGCTGCCTGCTTATTCATACCCGTTCATACCAGTGTTTTCACTCAGGCGAAGAGATTTCCTTGAATTTGCCGTAGGCCATCAGTTTTTCAAAACGCGCCGTCAGCAAGTCATTGGTCTTGATTCCCTGGAATTGGCGCAGCGTATCGGCAAGCGCCCGCTTGAGCAATACCGCCATCTGCTTCGGGTCGCGATGCGCGCCGCCGAGCGGTTCCTGGACAATCTTGTCGATCAGGTTGAGCGCTTTCAGGCGATGGGCGGTGAGTGCCAGCGCGTCGGCCGCGTCGGCCGCGCGTTCCGACGTCTTCCACAGAATCGAAGCGCAGCCTTCGGGCGAAATCACCGAGTAAGTAGCGTATTGCAGCATCAGGACGGCATCGCCGACGGCAATGGCGAGCGCGCCGCCGGAACCGCCCTCGCCGATGATCGTCGCGATCAGCGGCACCTTGAGCTCGGCCATGATGAACAAGTTGTGGCCGATCGCTTCAGATTGGCCGCGTTCTTCCGCGTCGATGCCGGGGAATGCACCGGGCGTATCGACAAAAGTGAAAATCGGCAGGCCGAACTTTTCCGCCAGTTTCATCAGGCGCATCGCCTTGCGGTAGCCCTCCGGTTTGGGCATGCCGAAGTTGCGCATTGCGCGCTCCTTGGTGTCGCGGCCTTTCTGATGCCCTATCACCATGCAGGACTGGCCGTTGAAACGCGCCAGGCCGCCGACGATCGACAAATCATCCGCATAGTTGCGGTCGCCATGCAATTCGTGGAAGTCGGTGAAAATTTCGTTGACGTAGTCCAGCGTGTAGGGACGCTGCGGATGGCGGGCGATCTGCGATACCTGCCACGGCGTCAGCTTCGCGTAGATGTCTTTCGTCAACTGCTGGCTTTTCTTTGAAAGCCTATCGATCTCTTCAGAAATATCGACGGCGGAGTCGTCTTGCACAAATCGCAACTGTTCGATCTTGCCTTCCAGTTCCGCGATGGGTTGCTCGAAACCGAGAAAAGTCGTTTTAGCCATTATGCCTCCTGTTATCTCCACATCGAGATAATGTTGATTCAGTATTGTACCGGGACCGCGGCCGCATCGAGGCTGCGCCACAGATACCATGTCGCCACGGTTCGCCACGGCTCCCAGTTGGCCGCGACCTCGCGCGCATCGCTACGCGAGACGGGCTCGCCGGAAAAATAATTGATGCTGATACCTCTGAGCAGACCGACATCGTCCAGAGGCAAAATATTTGGTCTGAGCAGATTGAAGATCAAGAACATTTCGGCAGTCCAGCGGCCTATGCCGCGGATATGGACAAGTTCGGCGATGACGTCTTCATCGGCCATCTCTTCCCATTTTTCCACATGGACGCGCTTGGCTTTGAAGTGCTCAGCCAGGTCGACAATATACTCGGCCTTGCGCTTGGACAGGCCGCACAATGCGAGATTGTCATTGCCGGCTTTCAGGATCTGCGCCGGCGTGCATTTCGGGCAAAGCTCCAGCAGACGCTGCCATATGCTCTCCGCCGCTTTTACCGAAATCTGCTGCGCAATGATCGAGCGCGCCAGTGTGGTGAATGGCTCGCCGCGCCCGACGAGATGAAGATCGCCAAATTGCGGAATAAGCTTGCGCATGATCCGGTCCCGCTTCATCAGCTCATCCTTGGCGTCCTGCCAGTACGCAGGAACGCCGACCGCTGCCGCGGCTTGCTTGGACATCGCCATCGGCCTATGCCCTTCGCCATTCGGTGATGCCGCCGGGTTTATCCTCGAGGACGATGCCGTTCGCCAGCAGCTCGGCGCGGATGCGATCTGCCTCGGCAAAATTCTTCGACTTCTTGGCCGTAGCGCGCGCCGCTATCGCTGCCTCGATAGCGGCTTCGTCCTGACCACCCTGCTCCCCGCCCGCTTGCAGGAATTCCTGCGGGGCGCGCTGTAACAGGCCGAGCGTCGCCGCCAGGCCTTTCAGCTGGCGGGCAAGCGATGCGGAACGGGTCTTGTTGATTTCGTTCGCGAGTTCGAACAATACGGAAATCGCAACAGGCGTATTGAAGTCGTCGTTCATCGCGTCCGCGAAGCGCACCGCGTACTGTTCCGTCATATCGAGCGGTGCCCCGTGGGGAGTGACCTCTTTCAATGCCGTGTAGAGACGGGCCAGCGCATGCCGGGCATCGTCGAGATGCGCGTCGGAATAATTCAGCGGGCTGCGATAGTGAGCGCGCAGAATGAAGAAGCGCACGACCTCCGGATCGTATTTTTCGAGCACGTCGCGGATCGTGAAAAAATTGCCGAGCGACTTCGACATCTTTTCGTTATCGACGCGGACGAAACCATTGTGCATCCAGTAATTGACGAAGGTGTGCCCATAGGCACCTTCGGATTGCGCGATTTCGTTCTCGTGATGGGGAAATTGCAGATCCTGTCCGCCGCCGTGGATATCGAACTGCTCGCCCAGCAATTCGCAAGCCATTGCCGAACATTCGATATGCCATCCCGGGCGGCCCTTGCCCCAGCGCGAGTCCCACTTCACTTCCTCGGGTTCGGATTCCTTCGACGCTTTCCATAAAACAAAGTCGAGCGGATCGCGTTTGCCGGTATTCAGTTCGACTCGCTCGCCGGCGCGCAAATCGTCGAGCGACTTGCCGGACAACTTCCCATAGCCCTCGAAGTCGCGCACGGAATAATTCACGTCGCCGTCGGTGGCCTTGTATGCGAGGCCATTCGCTTCGAGCTTTTCGATGAGCCCTAGCATGTGAGGGACGTAGGCCGTTGCGCGCGGCTCATGATCCGGTTTCTGCACGCCGAGCGCGTCGGCGTCCGCATCCATCGCCGTGATGAAGCGTTGCGTCAACTGCGAAATCGACTCGCCGTTTTCAACCGCACGCTTGATGATCTTGTCATCGATATCGGTAATGTTGCGCACATAGTTGACTTCATAGCCCGACGCGCGCAGCCAGCGCTGCACCATGTCGAACACCACCATCACGCGTGCATGCCCCACATGACAATAGTCGTACACCGTCATGCCGCATACGTACATGCGAACCTTGCCCGGCTGCATAGGCACGAAGGTTTGCTTTTCACGCGTGAGCGTGTTGAAGATTTTCACAACAGTCATTCGGCGGTTATCCGTTTCGGCGTTAACAAAGTTCGGTATTGGTTATATCCGGCCGCGCTATGAATGCGTAGCGAGTGATGTAACGCAACAGGGGCGCCGAAACCCTCTTGAAGTGCTTAGTTTGATAAAATGCACGTTTTCGCCGCAGTATAACATTGATGAATTCGCCCTCTTTGCCGCATCCGCGCGAAGCTGGTAGCAGGATGTCCGGTTCGAACAACATGAATATCGAGGGACCGCGCCTGCCGGACGTCCGACCAGGTATTCCGCCCGCTTCAAACAAGGCTACGTCAACGTCGTTTTACCTTATTCCTGTTGCCGGGCGTGAGATGCGTTCCTGCGCGGGACAAGGAAGATACACAATCGAAAATAGTCTGTAAAGAGTTGAGGAAACCGCCATGCCACACCCACGCCGCACTTTTGTTCACTTGCTAACAGTCCTTGGTCTGACTCTGTCCATTCCGGCTGCATACGCCGCGGATAACCCGCAGGTCACGCTGAAGACCAACATGGGCAACATCGTCATGGAACTCTATCCGGAGAAAGCTCCGAAGACCGTCGAGAACTTTCTGAAGTATGTCAAAAGCGGCCACTATAGCGGCACGATCTTCCATCGGGTGATTCCGGACTTCATGGTGCAGGGCGGCGGGTTCGACAAGGACATGAAGCAAAAGCCCACAAGCGGCACGGTCGAGAACGAAGCGAAGAACGGGCTGAAGAACGACCCCTACACCGTTGCGATGGCGCGCACCTCCGACCCCCATTCGGCCTCCGCCCAGTTTTTCATCAATGTAAAAGAAAACAACTTTTTGAATTATCCGGGCCGCGACGGATGGGGCTACACCGTGTTCGGAAAGGTTATTCAGGGAACAGAGGTGATCAACAAAATGAAATCGGTGGAAACGACGAACAGCGGCATGCATCAGAACGTTCCAACCAAACCGATCGTGATCGAATCCGCATCGATCACAAAATAAGGGACAAGGGCGCGGCGCGCACCATGCGGTTTCGCATGCCGCGCTTCCGCGATTGTTCATCAGCAAATCCAGCCGCACCCGGTGCGACCAACCCACAACACAACAGGAGCTCACATGGCAGTCCTTCTCACTACCAACCACGGCGCAATCAAGCTTGATCTCGATGCGCAAAAGGCGCCGAAGACCGTCGAGAATTTTCTCGCCTACGTTAAATCCGGCCACTACGACGGTACGATATTCCACCGTGTGATCGACGGATTCATGATCCAGGGCGGCGGCTTCGAACCGGGCATGAAACAGAAGCCCACCAATGCGCCCGTCGAAAACGAGGCAAAGAACGGACTGAAAAACGACACCTATACAATCGCCATGGCGCGCACCTCCGATCCCCATTCGGCTTCCGCGCAGTTTTTCATCAATCTGAAGAACAATAGCTTTCTCGATTATCCGGGCCAGGATGGATGGGGCTACTGCGTCTTCGGCAAGGTAGTCGAAGGCAGCGATGTCGTCGAAAAGATCAAGTCGGTGAAAACCACCCGCACCGGCATGCACTCCGATGTGCCGGTCGAAGACGTCGTTATTCAAAAGGCGGAGATCGTCTAAGTCCCGGTCCTCATCCCATTCGCCATGCACGATCCACACTCTCCGAGCCAGCGCATGGCGCGCACAGCGCAATCGAATCCAGTTGCGCTGTTCGTTTCAGATGTGCACCTCCATCCTTCAATCCCGCGAACCACGCAAGCGTTTCTCGATTTCCTGGAACGGCGAGCGGTCAAGGCGCAACGGCTCTATCTGCTTGGCGACTTGTTCGAGTACTGGGCTGGCGATGATGACATCCCGGCGCATTTCAACAGGCGCATCGTCGATGCAATCCGGCGGGTCGCGGACGCGGGCGTATCCGTATGCTGGATCGGCGGCAATCGCGACTTCCTTGTCGGCCCCGGTTTCGCGCAAGCGAGCGGTGCCACGCTCCTCCCCGATCCATTCGTCGCCCATCTTGCCGGCCAGCGTATCGCGCTCGCGCACGGTGATGCGCAATGCACCGATGACTTGGCGTACATCGCGTTCCGGACGCAGGTTCGCCAGCCGGCGTGGCAGGCGAATTTTCTTGCGCAGCCGCTGACGACACGCAAGGCGATCATTGAAGGGATGCGCGCGCAAAGCCGCGAAGAGCAGACAGGAAAACCCTCCGAGATCATGGACGTCAACGAGGCGGCGATCAGATCGCTGTTCGACACGACCGGCGCATCCATACTGATACACGGACACACGCATCGGCCTGAGACCCACGGTTATCAAGGCGTCAAAGGAAACCTGACACGCCATGTGCTTCCGGACTGGGACTGCGACACCGAGCCGCCCAGGGGCGGCTGGCTGGAACTCGATTCCGAGGGTGTTATCCGACGCCTCGGTCTTGATGACATTTACAAGTAGGCCTGCTCGCGAAGACGCCTAATCGAACTGCCGCCTGAATTCTTCGAACTGTTTGAGCAACGCGTCAACTTCAGCTCGCAACCGGGCGACCTCTGCTTCGAGTTGCGCCACGCGATCCTGCCTGGGCTCCGCAGCTACCGTAGGCGCAGCGGGCGCCTCTCGTTGCTCGCCCGCGTCACCCGACAAGAGATGGGCGTAGCGCGCTTCCTTGGTGCCGGGAGCGCGCATGAGACGCGCAACCAGTGGCGGATATTTATCGATCAAAAACTGAAGAGCGGTCTCGACCTCGGCAACGCTTGCGAATTCATGCACGCGCCCGCTACGGGCACGAATCTCGCCGGCGGTCTGAACGCCGCGTAACATGAGCATGGTGAGTACAGCCAGCTTGTCCTGCTCGAGCGACCATTTGATGCGCAGCCTGTGCTCATACTTCGTCACGCGAGCGCCTGCCTGACGCACCTCGGCGGCGAATTTTTTTTGCACCAGCCGTTCCACCGTCTCCTGAATCACCGACTCCGGCAATGACATGACCGGATCGCGGCTCGACAGCTGATTGCATCCATTGACCAACGCATTCAGGGACAGCGGATAGGAGTCGGGTGTCAGCGCTTCTTTCTCGGCAAGCACCGCGAGTATTCGCACCTCGGTCGGATCGAGCATGTTCGCTTCGTCACGATCCTGATTGGCGCCCTGTTCTGCGTCAGAGTCCATGCTCTCGGGCATATTCTTATTCCACCATCTTGTTGAGTTGATCCTTGTCGAACTTCTCCACTTCGGGCACCAGTTCGCAGGCGACGCCGGCGGCTTTCATGGCTGCGATCATTTTCTGCAGTTGCGCCTCCTGCGCAGCCACCTGGTCGATCAATCCGTGCAGCGCGGTCGACAGCGGGTCGTCGCCGCTCGAAGTCACGCCATAGGCGGAAAAAATACGGGCGGCCGCTTCCTCGCGCTGTTTGCTTGCGTCCTTCTGTACAATGTGCGCCGGATTGCCGACCGCTGTAGCGCCCGGCGGAACTTCCTTCACCACCACCGCGTTCGAACCGATCTTGGCACCCTCACCCACGGTGAAGGCGCCCAATACCTTGGCGCCGGCACCAATGATTGCGCCGCGCCCCAAGGTCGGATGGCGCTTGGCCCCCTTGTGCAGCGACGTGCCGCCCAGCGTAACGCCTTGGTAGATGGTGCAGTCATCACCGATTTCCGCCGTCTCGCCGATCACTACACCGAAACCGTGATCGATGAATACCCGCCTGCCGATGGTCGCGCCGGGATGAATTTCAATGCCGGTGAGGACACGCGCGACGTGCGAAATGAAACGGCCCAGCCATTTCAGTCCGTTTGACCAGCAGGCATGGGCCCAGCGATGCATTATGATCGCGTGCAGACCCGGATAACACGTCAGCACTTCCCATTCCGTGCGGGCTGCCGGGTCGCGTTCAATGATGCTGGCGATGTCCTCGCGGATGCGGCTAAACATAGAAAGAATGGATGGTTGCCAGGATGTGTAATGGTAGCCTGTTGCCCCGAGCTTTGCTGGTGCTTGCAAGATGTGCCTTGCTCGGTATCGCGCCGATGCGACTACGCTCGATCCTTCGCCGGGCGAGTGGCGAAGTCAATATCAGCACTGACAGGAAATCGTCACGCTTTGGCAATACGTTGCCGGCGCGCTTCGAACAGTGCGACACCGGAAGCCACCGAGACGTTGAGGCTCTCGACACTGCCGAACATCGGAATACTGACGAGCACATCGCAAGTCTCGCGCGTCAGCCTGCGCATGCCCTCTCCTTCGGAACCCATGACGAGTGCCGCCGGCCCGGAATAGTCGGCCTGGTAAATGGTCTGCTCGGCGTCGTCGGTCGTGCCAATCAGCCAGATGTCCCGTTCCTTCAGTTCGCGCAGGGTTCGCGCGAGATTGGTGACGGTAATGTAGGGAACCGTGTCGGCGGCGCCGCTCGCGACCTTGGCCGCGGTGGCGTTCAGGCCGACCGCGC
>JAQGLQ010000590.1 GCA_028292785.1 Noviherbaspirillum sp.
CGATACACATCGAGCCCCAGGTGGTTGCGGTGCCGAAGTCGGAACGGGTCGAGAAGGAAAAGCAGGTGCAATTGTTCGCCGATATGCCCGACACCAACCTGCCGCCGCTGTCGCTGTTGGACGACGCGCCGCCGGCCCAGGAAGTCGTCAGCGTCGAGACGCTCGAGTTCACCAGCCGCCTGATCGAAAAGAAACTGTCGGACTTCGGCGTCGAGGCGAAGGTGGTCGCCGCCTATCCCGGACCGGTCATCACCCGCTATGAAATCGAGCCGGCCACCGGCGTCAAGGGCAGCCAGATCGTCAACCTCGCGCGCGACCTGGCGCGCTCGCTGTCGCTGACATCGATACGCGTGGTCGAAACCATCCCCGGCAAGAACTACATGGGACTCGAATTGCCGAATCCGAAGCGGCAGATCGTGCGCCTGACCGAGATCCTCGGCTCCAAGGTATACAACGACAGCTCATCGAGCCTGACGGTCGCGCTCGGCAAGGACATCGCCGGTCATCCGGTGGTCGCCGACCTGGCGCGCATGCCGCACCTGCTGGTTGCCGGTACCACCGGTTCCGGCAAGTCGGTCGGCATCAACGCCACCATCCTGTCCCTGCTTTACAAGTCCGACCCGAACGATGTGCGCATGATCCTGATCGATCCGAAGATGCTCGAGATGTCGGTCTACGAAGGCATTCCGCATCTGCTGGCGCCGGTGGTCACCGACATGCGCCAGGCGGGCCATGCGCTGAACTGGGCGGTCGCCGAAATGGAACGCCGGTACAAGCTGATGTCCAAGCTCGGCGTGCGCAATCTCGCCGGCTACAACGCCAAGATCGAGGAAGCGAACAAGAAGGAAGAAAAGATTCCCAATCCGTTCAGCCTGACACCGGACGCGCCGGAGCCGCTCGAAAAACTGCCGACCATCGTCATCATCATCGACGAGCTGGCCGACCTGATGATGGTGGTCGGCAAGAAGGTCGAGGAACTGATCGCCCGCATCGCGCAGAAGGCGCGCGCCGCCGGCATCCACCTGATCCTCGCCACTCAGCGTCCGTCGGTCGATGTGATCACCGGCCTGATCAAGGCCAACATCCCGACCCGCATTGCATTCCAGGTCAGCAGCAAGATCGACTCGCGCACGATTCTCGACCAGATGGGTGCCGAAGCGCTGCTCGGCATGGGCGACATGCTCTACATGCCGTCGGGAACCGGCCTGCCGATCCGCGTGCACGGCGCCTTCGTCTCGGACGATGAAGTGCATCGCGTCGTCAACCACCTGAAGGCGCAGGGGGAACCCAATTACATAGAAGGAATCCTAGAAGGTGGCGTATCCGAAGAGGGCGGCGATGCGGTGGCCGGCGCCGAGGGCGGCAATGCCGAGGCGGACCCGATGTATGACCAGGCGGTTGCAATCGTACTGAAGAACCGCCGTGCATCGATCTCGCTCGTGCAGCGCCATCTGCGTATCGGATACAATCGCGCGGCGCGGCTGCTCGAGCAAATGGAGCAGAGCGGCCTCGTTTCAACCATGCAATCCAACGGCAACCGGGAAATTCTGGTGCCGGCTGGGAACACTGAATAGGAAAAAGGTTTGAGCCAGACAAGGAAGACTGTATTTCAGCTACTGTTCGCGTGCGCGGCGGCGCTGCCGGCATGGACGCAGGCTGCGGCACTGGAGCAATTCAAGTCCTTCGTCGCGACCACCAAGGCAGCCAAAGGTGAATTCGTGCAGCGGCAGGTGAAACGCAACGGTGCGCCGAACGCCGCGGGCAACGGCGCGCCGGCGGTATCGAACGCGGCCACCGGCACATTTTCGTTCGCCCGTCCCGGCAAGTTCATCTGGACCTATCAGAAGCCCTATGAGCAACTGCTGCAGGCCGACGGCGAAAAGCTGTACATCTACGACAAGGACCTGAACCAGGTTACCATCAGAAAGCTCGGCAATGCGCTCGGCTCGTCGCCTGCCGCGATCCTGTTCGGCAGCAACGACCTGGAAAAGAACTTTACCCTGAAGGAGGCCGGCACCAGGGACGGACTGGAATGGCTGGAGGCCACACCGAAAGCGAAGGACACCACCTTCGAGCAGATCGGCATCGGCCTGAAGAACGGCGTTCCGCACGCGATGGAGTTGCGCGATTCGTTCGGTCAGGTGTCGCTGCTGTCCTTCAAGAGCTTTGAAAAGAATCCGGCGCTGGCGTCGGAGCAGTTCAGATTCGTGGTGCCGAAAGGCGCCGACGTGTTCGAGCAATAATCTCCCGCCCGGCCGCGCCGGCCGGAGGGCGGCTTACCTTCCTCCACCTATGCAATGAGCTCAGTTCCTCTCGCCGAACGCCTTCGTCCCCGCACGATCGACGATGTCATCGGGCAGCAGCACCTGCTCGGGCCGGGCAAGCCGTTGCGCGTCGCATTCGAATCGGGCGAACCGCATTCCATGATTCTCTGGGGGCCGCCCGGCGTCGGCAAGACTACCCTCGCGCGTTTGATGGCGCACAGCTTCAATGCGGAATTCATTGCGTTGTCGGCGGTGCTGTCCGGCGTCAAGGATATCCGCGAAGCGGTCGAGCGCGCGCAGGTCACGCGCGCCAATTCCGGCCGCCGCACCATCCTGTTCGTCGACGAAGTCCATCGTTTCAACAAGAGCCAGCAGGATGCGTTTCTGCCGCATGTCGAAAGCGGGCTTTTCACTTTCATTGGTGCGACGACGGAGAATCCGTCATTCGAGGTCAACGGCGCGCTGCTTTCCCGGGCCGCGGTCTATGTCCTCAAGTCGCTCACGGACGATGACTTGGGAACGATAATGGACCGCGCCTGCGCGCAGGAGCTGGACGGGCTGGCGTTTACAACGGAAGCGAAGGCGACCCTGATCGCGAGCGCTGACGGCGACGGCCGCAAGCTGTTGAACAATCTCGAAATCGTCGCGCGCGCCGCATCGGCCAGCAACCGCACGGACGTCGACGAGGCGCTGCTGGCGACCGCGCTGTCGGAAAACCTGCGCCGCTTCGACAAGGGCGGCGACGCGTTCTACGACCAGATCTCCGCGCTGCATAAATCGGTGCGCGGCTCCAATCCCGATGCGTCGCTCTACTGGTTCGTGCGCATGCTGGACGGCGGCGCCGACCCGCGCTATCTGGCCCGCCGCATCATCCGCATGGCGAGCGAGGACATCGGCCTGGCCGATCCGCGCGCGCTGCGCCTCGCCCTCGACGCCGCCGAAACCTATGAACGACTCGGTTCGCCCGAAGGCGAACTCGCGTTGGCCGAGGCGGTCGTGTATCTTGCCTGCGCCGCGAAGTCGAATGCCGTCTATAACGCCTACAACGCGGTTCGCGCCTTCATTGCCAAGGACAAGTCGCGGCCGGTTCCCGAGCATCTGCGCAATGCCCCGACCAGATTGATGAAAGAGCTTGGCTACGGCAAGCTCTACCGCTACGCGCATGACGAACCGGATGCCTATGCGGCCGGAGAGACTTATCTTCCCGAGGGCATGCGCGAGCCGAACTGGTATCAGCCCACGCCGCGTGGACTGGAAGGCAAAATCGGCGAGAAACTGGCGCATTTGCGCTCGCTCGATCGAGAAGCGAGAAAGAACGACAAATAGGCGGCGCCGGTTTCGGCATGATTGGCCGCCGTCAAGCGTGCTGCCGAAGGTTCACGACCGCGCAAACGCACTTGGTACAATGGCGGTTTTTGACACAAAGCCGCCTTCCATCTCCCATGATCGACATACAACTTCTCCGCAAGGATATCGACAGCGTCGCCGCTCGCCTGGCAGCGCGCAAATTCAAGCTCGAT
>JAQGLQ010000006.1 GCA_028292785.1 Noviherbaspirillum sp.
ATATTCCTTATGAACATCGGTCACGATGTCTTTCCAGAACTGGAATGTCTCCAGGACATTGGCTTTGTCGACGCTGGTCAGACGCTTGCCGCGCTTTTGTGCTGCCTGAAAACCGATGTGGGCGATACGACGGATTTCCGACTCGGCATAGCGCATGGTGTCGAATCCTTCGCGCTCCCCTTTGAATTGGCCATCGGGCGCGGTGCGCACGCCGCGCGGCTGACCGAAATAAATATCGCCGGTCAGTTCGCGAATGATCAGGATATCCAGACCCGAGACCACTTCAGGCTTTAGCGTCGATGCGCCGGCCAGTTCGGGATACAGGATTGCCGGACGCAGATTCGCAAACAGGTTGAGATTCTTGCGAAGGCCAAGGATCGCCTGCTCGGGACGCAATGCGCGCTCGAGCTTGTCGTACTTCCAGTCGCCCACGGCGCCGAACAATACCGCATCGGCCTCCCTGGCAAGCCTAAGCGTGCCTTCGGGAAGCGGATGACCGTGCGCTTCGTAGCCGGCGCCGCCCACGGGAGCCGTTTCCATTTCGAACTTTTCATCGAGCCTGTTCAGTACTTTGACCGCTTGCTCGATGATTTCGGGACCGATGCCGTCGCCCGGAAGAATTGCGATTTTCATTGGATGTGTTCTGACTGCGGATTGACAATTAAATCGTGTTGGCCAGCCATGGTTGCGCTGCCAGGTGACGCTCTTCGAAAGCGCGAATCTTGTCGGCATTGCGCAGCGTCAGGCCAATATCGTCGAGGCCGTTAAGCAGGCAATACTTGCGGAATGCATCGATCTCGAATGGGTACACCGCGCTGCCGTTGGCGTTGCTGACAATCTGCTTCTCGATATCGATCACGAGCCGGTAGCCAGGAAAGGCCTTGACTTCGTTGAACAGGTGATCGACTTGAATCTCGGTGAGCACGACGGGCAGCAGGCCGTTCTTAAAACAATTACTGAAGAAAATATCGGCGTAGCTCGGGGCGATCACTGCGCGGAAGCCATATTGCTGCAATGCCCAAGGCGCGTGCTCACGCGAAGACCCGCATCCAAAGTTCTTGCGTGCGAGCAGGATCGAAGCGTCCTTGTAGCGCGGCTGGTTCAACACGAAATCGGGATTCAGAGGACGGTTGCTATTGTCTTTGCCAGGCTCGCCACGGTCGAGATACCGCCACTCGTCGAACAGATTCGGACCAAAGCCGGTGCGCTGGATCGACTTCAAAAACTGCTTGGGGATGATCGCATCGGTGTCGACGTTAGCGCGATCCATCGGTGCAACAAGGCCTTCGTGTACGTTAAATTTATCCATGATCTCGATCTCAATGGCGATATGCCGTCACAGGCAAATCGCGTCAATTCCGGTTACTTGATGTCGGTGGTCTCGGTGCGTCTGACCAAACACTCACCGAAGGCTGCGAATATCAACGAAGTGACCAGCGATTCCGGCAGCGGCGGCCATCGCCGGCGAGACCAGATGCGTCCGGCCACCCTGTCCTTGGCGCCCCTCGAAATTCCGGTTCGATGTCGATGCGCAGCGCTCGCCTGGCTCCAGTCGGTCGGCATTCATCGCAAGGCACATGGAACATCCGGGTTCGCGCCATTCGAAACCCGCATCCTTGAATATCTTGTCCAGTCCTTCGCGCTCTGCCTGATCTTTCACGAGACCGGAACCCGGCACCACCAGTGCCAGCTTGACATTCGATGCGCGGAACTTGCCGCGTACGATGGCAGCCGCGGCGCGCAGGTCCTCGATACGAGAATTGGTGCACGAACCGATGAACACCTTGTCGATGCGTATGTCGGAGATGGCGGTATTGGGTTTCAAGCCCATGTACGCCAGGGCCTTTTCCATTGCATCGCGTTTGGAAGCGTCCTTTTCCTTGTCCGGATCGGGCACCCGGTCGTCAACCGGAACCACCATTTCAGGAGACGTGCCCCAGGTAACCTGTGGCTTGATCTCGGCGGCATTGAGCGTGACGACCATGTCGAATTTGGCGCCCGGATCGGAGTGCAGCGTGCGCCAGTAAGCGACCGCACGTTCCCAATGCGGGCCGACCGGCGAATACGGACGACCGTTCACGTAGTTGATCGTCACGTCATCGACAGCGATCATGCCGGCCCGAGCGCCCGCTTCAATCGCCATGTTGCAGACCGTCATACGCCCTTCCATCGACAGCGAACGGATGGTGGAACCCGCGAACTCGATTGCATATCCGGTGCCGCCCGCGGTGCCGATCTTGCCGATCACGGCAAGCACGATGTCCTTGGCGGTCACGCCCGCCGGCAGCGCGCCATCGACCTGCACCAGCATGGCCTTCGATTTTTTCGTGAGCAGTGTCTGGGTCGCCAGCACATGTTCGACTTCGGAAGTGCCGATGCCGTGCGCGAGGCAGGCAAAAGCGCCGTGCGTGGAGGTGTGCGAGTCGCCGCATACGACTGTCATGCCTGGCAAGGTCGCCCCCTGCTCCGGCCCGATCACGTGCACGATGCCCTGACGCTTGTCGCGCATGTTGAAATAGGTCAGCCCATATGTCTTGGCATTCGCATCCAGGGTTTCGACCTGCAGGCGCGATACCGGATCGGCGATGCC
>JAQGLQ010000024.1 GCA_028292785.1 Noviherbaspirillum sp.
CTCGCGCAGAAAACGCTGCGGCACAAGACCGCCAAGAGAAGCTTCCAGCGTATATTCATGGCAACTGCCTTGATCAACTGCTTTGTCATGCTGGCCGGGCTTTTCCTGCTGGTGTGACCGCATGGAACGGATACATGCCGACACATTTCCGACGAACATTCAGGACATGCGGGGGTCATAATCTGGTTTCCATGGATCCCCGCAAAGGTGTTTGATGCGGATCCCGCAAGCACCCGAGCCACACCCAACCAAACCTGATGATCAAGAAACTTTTTGCTTCCGTATTCAATTCCTCCAAATCGCTTCCGCGCCGCCGCGCCTTGCGCGCGGTGGCAGCGCTTTGTGCCGGATCGGTGCTTGCCGTCGCCGGTTGCGGCCAGCTGGCGCACAAGGAGCGGGAATTGCTGTTCCGCGTCGTGCCCGGTACGGCGAGCTGGTACAGCGGCCTGCCGGCGGGCGTCGTCGAAGCCGATATTCCGGTGGTATCCGACGGCAGTACCCAGCGCGTCCATAGCTGGTGGTGGCCGGCCAAGGATCCCAATGCACCGGCATTGCTTTATCTGCACGGCGCGCGCTGGAATCTGACCGGGCAGGCATTCCGCATCGAACAGCTGCATGAATTCGGCTTCTCGGTGCTGGCGATCGACTATCGCGGCTTCGGCAAGAGCGATGGCGAATATCCTTCCGAGGAGACGGCGTACGAAGATGCCCGCGCCGCATGGGAGCACTTGAGCACCCTGCAGCCGGACCCGGCGCGGCGATTCATTTACGGACATTCGCTTGGCGGCGCGATTGCGATCAACCTTGCCGCCGGGCTGAGCGACCAGGCGAAGAAGCCATCGCTTGCGGCGATGCCGGCGGCGCGCGGATTGATCGTCGAGTCATCCTTCACCACGCTGGCCGATATCGCCCGGACATTCACTTATTCCTGGCTGCCGGTGCAGTTGCTGCTGTCGCAAAAATTCGATTCGGTCGAGAAGATTGCGCGAGTGCGGATGCCGGTGCTCATCGTGCATGGCACCGATGATCGCTACGTCCCCGCTCATTTCAGCGAGAAGCTGTTCGAGGCGGCGCCGGGACGCAAGCGCCTGTTGCTGGTGCCGGGCGGCACCCACAACAACAGCATGCGGGTCGGCAACTCCGCCTACCGCAAGGCCTTCCGGGATCTGTTCGGCTGGTCGCCGCGCACATCGTAGGCAGGCCGGTCACTCCATGCAAGCCGCCGCCGGGGCCGCGCCGAAATCGCGGCCCGGATCCATCGCCTGCGGGTGGATAGCAGTTCGAAAAGTATTATGCTGATGTATTCTTTAGCGCCTGAATGGACCGCATTCGGACGCGGGCCGATCGTCGATGACGACGCCGGCACTTTCTGATTCGCAATGACCGGATTCGATACCGGTGGCATCCAAGGTGGCTCACAGGAGGGCATATGGAGCAATGGCGCATGGAGCCGCGCCCGCATCAGGCGGCGCAGCCGGATCGCATGCGCCCCGACCCGTGGCCGCCCTTGCCGCTCGAAGCTTGGAAAGGCACGTATGCGACATTGCACAGGTGGCTGCAGATCGCAGGCAAGGTTCGGCTGGCGCAGACTCCCTGGATCAACCATTCATGGCATGCCACCCTGTACGTCACGGCGCGCGGCCTGACGTCATCGCCGATTCCCTACGGCGCGCGTGCATTCCAGATCGATGTTGATTTCATCGATCATCGGCTATCGATACAGACCTCCGACGGCGATGCGCGCTCGCTCGCGTTGCAGCCCATGGCGGTCGCCGATTTTTACCGCGAGCTATCCGCCGCGCTTTCTGCGCTTGGACTGGATATGCATATCCATCCGGTCCCCAACGAGGTGGAAGATGCGACCCCGTTCCAGCAAGACCATGCGCATGCGAGTTATGACGCGGAATACGTCAACCGCTTCTGGCGCATTCTGCTGCAGGCCGATCGTCTGCTGAAGGAATTTCGTTCCGGCTTCATCGGCAAATGCAGCCCCGTGCATCTTTTCTGGGGCGGCCTCGATCTCGCGGTGACCCGCTTTTCCGGACGCAGGGCGCCGGAGCATCCGGGCGGCATACCGCATCTGCCCGACTGGGTTGCGCGCGAAGCCTATTCGCATGAAGTCAGCAGCTGCGGATTCTGGCCCGGAGGAGGGCCGGTGCCTTTTCCGGCGTTCTACGCCTATGCCTATCCGGAACCCGAGGGGTACGCCGCGGCGCCGGTGCGGCCGGCCGAGGCATTCTATGACGCCACGCTGCGCGAATTCATTCTGCCTTACGACGTGGTGCGGCAGGCGGCTTCAGCCGATGCGGTCCTGCTCGAATTCCTGCAGACCACGTATGAGGCCGCCGCCGACCTCGGCGGCTGGCCGCGCAATGAACTCGAAGCCTCCTTCAGTGCGCCGGGATTTCCGGTGTACCGCAGGCATTACCGGATTGCTTATGCCGAATCGCTGTTCGGGTAGTGGATCAATCCAATGAGCTTGACGGCGTCAACGTATGGCCTTGCCGGCGACTATCGCCAGCGCTCTTTGATACCAGACCGGATTCGCGATTCGACCGACTTCTTCCCGAGTCGGCAGCACGCTTTCGTCCAGGTATTGCGTGATAAAAGGATGTGCCTTGCCGACGCAGATGTCGAACGCCCTGCGGTCGCGGTTGAGGCGGTAATTGCCGCGATGGATCATCTGCGCATCGAAGATCAGGATGTCGCCGCGCGCCAGATCAATGAGTACGGAGCCGGGCAGGGGTTCCGAATTGCTGCGGCCATTCGTTTCAAAGCGCACATCCCGTTCGGTATCGGTATCCCAGCGCCGATGTGAACCGGGAATCAGTTCCACGCCGCGTTCGTGGAACAGGGGAATCCGGAGGTGCAAGCTGAGCAGGCGTTCCTGTTCCCGCGCCTGCGCGGCGTCGGCAATGGGGCTGAACTGCAGATCCCGGTGCCAGTACGGGAGCTTGCCATCGGCGAGCGGATTGAAAAACAGCTGGGTGTTATGGAAATGGATTCCTCCGCCGAACAGCGAGTCCAGCAGTCCGGTCAGCCGGCGCGGCGCGATGGCATCGAAGAAGGCGATCCGCTCGGCGGCGCGGCCTTCGAAGTAGCGCGGGCTGGTCAGGGAATGCATGTTGATCATGGAATGTTCGATGCAGGCGGCGCGGTTCCCGGCCAGCCATTCCTCGAAGACCCGGTCCACCGTGGTCTCCAATGCGACGATATGCGCCTCATCGAAAAAGCCGCGCAGCACAAGGTAGCCCTCCTCCAGCCATGCCGCGCGTTGCTTCCCCGACGAAGTCATGCAAGCTCCGGCCCGAATTTTCCGGCGTGGTAATCGCGGATCGCTTCGGCGATTTCCTCTTTCGTGTTCATCACGAACGGGCCCTGCGCCACCACCGGTTCCGCGATCGGTTGCGCATGGCCATACAGGACGACGGCATCGCTTGCCGCTTCGATCTCCACCCTGTCGCCATCGTCGTCGAGTTCGATCAGCGCATGCTTTTGCAGGCGCTCCGCGCCGATGGCGAGTTCGCCGCGCACGATGTAAAGAAAGACGGTGCGGCCGCGCGGCGCGGGCAGGCGCGCCCGCCCGCCGGCCGAGAATTCGACGGTCGACATGTGCACGCCGGTGAGCGACCTGATCGGTCCGTCGATACCGTCCTGCTCGCCTGAAATCAGATTGACGCGCACCCGGCCCTCGTCCTGTTCGATCGCGGGAATGTGATCGCGCTGCAAGCCGATGTAGCGCGGGTCGGTCATCTTCAGGCGCGCGGGCAGATTGACCCACAGCTGCAGGACTTCGAGCGGACCGCCGGTGCGCTTGAATGCCGCCGACGATACTTCCTCATGCACCAGGCCGCGTCCGGCGGTCATCCATTGCACGCCGCCGGCTTCGATCACGCTTTCATGGCCGCCGCTGTCGCGGTGGGCGATGTCGCCGTCGAGGATGAAGGTGACGGTTTCGAAACCGCGGTGCGGATGCGGGCCGAAAGGCAGTCCGTGGTTGCCCGGCGGGTAGACCTGCGGCCCATGATGGTTCAGAAACAGGAATGGATCGAGCTGCCCGATGGTCGGCGAGGGCAGCGGCCGACGCGTGGTCAGGTCGGCGATGTCGTCGCGCCGCGCGGCATGCTGGCGCTTGACCGTGCGCGTTTGCGTCGATGATGTATTCATGCGATATCCTTTCGTCTAGTCTGAGGATACAGGCGGCTGCGCTGTGGCGCTTTGCGTCGCCTCCGGGCATTGGGCGGCCACCGCTTCGCGCACGATCTCTGCCAGCCGACGCGTGCCCGGGCCGGCGCTGTCGGGATCGGTGAGGACCAGATAGAGCTCGGTGAAGCGCTCGTTGCCGTCACGCAGCGGCAGCGGCTTCAGCGTGCCGGTCGCGAGTTCATTGCGGATTTTCTCTTCGGGAAACCAGGCAAAGCCATATCCCATGCGCACCGCTTCGATCGAGGTCGCCATGTGGCCGACGGTCCAGCGCTGGGTCGCATCCACCGCCAGCATGGAGGTGGAGCGCTTGCTGCCGGATTCGCGCACCACCATGTGACGGTGGGCGCGCAGATCGTCGACCGTGAGCTCGCGCCCGAGCTGGTGCAGCGGATGCGATGGATGAGCGACCGCGATGAAGCGCAGGCGCATCAGCGGCGTCCCCGGAAAGCCGGGTGGAATCTGGCCGGTGATCGCGATGTCTACCTGTCCCTCGACCAGCGCTTCCGTGGTGCCGCCCAGCACGGATTCGATCAGCTCGATCCGGGTATGCGGGCTCTCCGCTCCCAGCTTATCCATGCATTCCAGCAGCAGCCAGGTCGGAAAGATGATCTCGGCGGCGACACGGATCTCCGCTTCCCAGCCCGCGGACAAGCGCTTCGCCGCGCGCTCGAGGCTGGCCGATTCCTCGAGCAGCGCCTTGGCGCGCCGGTAAAGGAACTGGCCGGTCGAAGTCAGGCCGGCCTTGCGGCCGTGGATTTCAAAGGCCTTCACGCCGAGCAGCGATTCGATTTTCTGTACTGCGTAGGTCACCGAGGACTGGCTCTTGTGCAAGACTCCCGCTGCCTGGGCATAGCCGCCGGTATCGACCACCGCGAGGAAAGTGCGCCATTGCTCCAGCGTAATGGTCTGGATACTGGGTGAAGTTGCGTTCATTATCGTTTCAATAGATAG